>JACZKN010000248.1 GCA_014859985.1 Candidatus Krumholzibacteriia bacterium
GTCCCCGCCCGGGCGGGGCACCGTGGGCACTCCCGGGCCACAGGCCGCGGCCGCCGTCAGCACTCCCGGCCGGGCGAGCAGGCCACGTAGTGCCGCCGCCAGGGGCTCCGCCGACACGGGCCGGCCGTCGGCGGCGCGCAACCCGTCGTAAAGGACCACCGCCGCCAGCAGACCCGCCCCGTCCTGCAGGGCATACGTCACGATGCCGTCCACCGCCAGCGCCCGCCCGTCGGCCGCGACCGCGAACAGGTCCGGGGTCCACGCCCCGGCGAAGCGGTCGTCGCCCTCGACGGCCACAGGCAGGATCCACGCCCCGTCCGCTCCCGGCAAGCCCGGTTCGCAGATGAGCGTCGGCTCGCCCCGCGTGGTCGCCGCCGTGCCGAGGAAGACCAGGAACACCAACGCGGCCGAATGCCCCCGGCAGGGTATCGATCCGGCCATGAACACTCCCCCACGAGTCGCCACCGGGCGCCCAAGCCGTTTGAAGACTGGAGATTACTGCAAGAGGGGCCGACCGGCAACCACTAGATTCGCCGCTAGCCGGATCCTGGCAGACCGAATTCCTCGGGATTGCGGAAAACGACCACCGCGGCCAGGAAACGCGGCACGTACTCGATGGTTTCGGGCTGCAGGCAGCCGTCGTGGGCCAAGGTCAGGTTCCAGAAGCGCCAGGTGGCCTGCAGGTCCCCCGAGCGTTCCATGCAGCGTCGCAACCCGTTGTGGCCCTTGTTGTAGGCGGCAATGGCGCACATGAAGGAGTCGGGGCCGAAGATCTCCAGCAGGAACTCCAGGTGCCCGCAGGCCGCGCGGGTCGACAAGGCCGGATCGGTGCGTTCGTCGACCTCGTCGTCCACACGCAGGCCGTAGTCCCGGGCGGTCCCGGGCATGAACTGCCAGAGGCCGCGCGCCCCGGCCTTGCTGACGATCATCCGATCGTAGCCGCTCTCGATGAACGGCAGGTAGCAGAAGATCTCCGGCAGGCGGTGCCGGCGCAGTTCCCGGCGCATGTCCGCCAGCAGGGGCAGGCCCCGCGCGCGGGCCCGGATCGTGAAGTCCCGGCGGTCCTCGCTCCAGAAACTGGTGAACTGCTCGACCTCGGCCACGAGCCCGGGCGGGATGGGCGTGTCGCGGGTGTCGATCCCGAACTCCGCCACGAGGCGGGCAAGCTCCTCGCCGAGGTCGAACCCGCGCCGACCAGGCGGCGGCGGCGCGACCGGCTCGCGCTCGGCCGCGTCCAGGACGTCGCCGATCCCGCGCCCCCGCAGGGCCCTGGCC
>JACZKN010000249.1 GCA_014859985.1 Candidatus Krumholzibacteriia bacterium
CGCTGAGGCTGCGGGCCAGCCCGCCCGGGGGCAGGGGCCGGCCCGCCGTCGGGCAGAAGGGTCCGACCCCGAGCCAGTCGGCCAGGGTCGGGGCCAGGTCCAGCAGGGACACGGGCGCGGTGACGCCATGGCCCCGGGGCACGCCCGGGCCCCAGGCGGCCCAGGGCACGTGCAGCAACTCCTGGAAATGGGTGTGGCCGTGGCCGATGCCCGCGAGCCCGCGGGGGTCGTGGTCCCAACGCCGGCCTTCGTCGGCATGGTCGAGGAATTCCTCGCCGTGGTCCGAGAAAACCGACACCACCGTGCGGCTGGAAAGGCGCCAGGCGTCCAATTGATCCTGCATGGCGCCGATCGCCCGGTCCACCTGCCGCACCGTCGCCGCGTAGATCGCCTTCTTCAGGGCCAGGGCGTCCCGGTCCGCCCCGTCCGGCGGTAGGGCCATCCGGCCCAGGTGGGGCGCCGTTCCCTCGCCCCAGCGGGCCAGGGCTGCCAAGGCGGCAGTCGAGACGTCCGCTCCCGCAGCCCGCACAGCCGGCAGGAACGGCTCGAGGTCCGCCGCCGGGGGCGTCGTGGGTTCGTGGGGGTCGTTGCAGAGCACGAAGCAGAAGAACGGCCCGTCGCCGTGGCGCCGGATCCAGTCGAACGCCACCTCCGCCAGGTCGCCGGCCGGTAGGTTGTGGTACTGGTGCACGCCGAAGGTCTCGGCCAGGCCGAAGGCGAAGAACTGGTTGGAGTAGAACGCCGCCGTGCGGTAGCCCCGGTCCCGCAGAAAGCCGGCCAGGGTCAGGGTGCCCGGATCCAGGCGCCGCGGCGGCTGGGTGTCCATGTTGCGCAGCGGGCCGGGCAGGTAGCCGCCGTGCAGCCCCGGCATCAGGCCGCTGAGGGCGCCGGCGAAGGAGGGCAGGGTCCAGGGCGCCGGTGCGGTGACGTCGCGAAAGACGGTGCCACGGGCGGCCAGGCCGTCCAGGCGCGGCGTGCAGGGCAGCAGGCAACCGCCGAAGCCGGTGTGGTCCGCGCGCAGGGTGTCCACGCCCACTAGCAGCAGGTTGGGTGGACCGTCGCGGTCCGGCCCGAGGCGGGTCGGCCGCAGCGGGCGCAGCAGCCCGCGCCGCCAGCGCCCGAGGCGGGCCTGCCAGCGGGGTTTGCGGTGCCACGCGGCGAAGGGTTCGTGTGCCATTGCGCTCCGTGCCCAAGGCGGATGCGGGCCCCTCGCTGGACACCGGGCCGCACGGTCGTTACCATGGGTTCCATGAAACTCCTGGACTATACAACAACCTGCGGCTTCCTGCCGCACGCCAAGTGCGCCTCGGTCGAGGACGCCGTCGCGCGCCTGGTCGGTGCGCTGGCCTCGGCCGGCGAGTTGGGCGATCCGGGCAGCGTGGTCGCCGAGGTGATGCGCCGCGAGGCCGAAGGCAGCACCGCCATCGGCGGCGGCCTGGTGATCCCCCACGCCCGCTGCGCCGCGGTGCCGGCGGTGCGGGTCGCGGTCGCCACCTTGGCCGAGCCCCTGGACGTGCCGTCGGACGACGGCCTGCCGGTGGACGTGGTGATCCTGCTGGTGGGGCCGGACGGCGACCCGCGCCAGATGCTGCGGGTGCTGGCGCGCCTGGCCCGGGCCGTCAAGTCGGACGCATTCCGGGACGGCCTGCGCGCGGCCGACGATGCCGGCGGTTTGCGCGCCGCCTTCGCCAAGGCCATCTGACCGCGCAAATCCCGAACGGATTGCTCACAATTCATGCAGATTAATGCCTTGCCCGCGGACGATGGCTCGGGCTATGGTACACGGAAACCGACCGACTCCGGCTCGGCCCCCTTTCTTGCGCCGCCGTCGTTCCCCCGAAGGGAGAGACCCCCGATGACCAGAATGTGTAGGCCGGACGCCCGCGCGCGGGCCTTGCCGCTGATCCCGGTCCTTGTGCTCGCCGCACTCGCCGCGGCCCTGCCCGCCGCGGCCCAGGGCGACGGCCCGGACAAGCTCCTGCTCACGGAGATCTGCACGTTGGGTACAGCCCAGGAATTCGTAGAGATCTGGAATCCGAACGATCACGACGTGGACATGAGCGATTACTACCTGACGGACGCGGTCCACACGCCCGGTGACCAGGGCTACTGGTACATCGGTGGCGGCGTCCTGGACGCCACCACCGTCGGGGGAGGCACCTTCAATGACTTCCAGGCCCGCTTCCCCGCCGGCTTCACCATCGCTGCAGGCGACACCATCGTGGTCTCGATCGCCGGTAGCAACAGCTTTGCCGGCGAGTTCGGCTTCCTGCCCGACCTGGAGCTCTTCGAGGACGGCGGGACGCCCGATCAGGTTCCGGACATGCGCTGGGTCTTCGGCACCGAGGGAAGCAACAGCATCGTGGGCTCGACGGTGCCCACGCTGACGAACGGCGGCGAGGTGATCATCCTCTACCACTACGCCCAGGGCGACGACCTGGCGACGGACATCGACGTCTTCGTGTGGAAATCGACCGACACCTCCAGCTTCATGTTCAGCAAGACCGGCAAGACGGTCGGGACCTCCACGTACCTGCCGGATACGGCCGTCGCCAGCCAGCGGCCCTTCACCACGCAGCTGACCTTCGGCGACTCCTACCAGCGCGTCGATGCGACCGAATCGACCCAGACGGCCACCGGCAGCAACGGCGTCGGCGGGCGCGATGAACTGAGCGAGAACTTCGCGACGGCCTTCGCCATGCGGGCCTGGGATCCGTCGCGGCCGGGCGGCGGCGAGCCGCCGCCGGTGCCGGATCCGGACAAGCTCCTGCTCACGGAGATCGGCGCCCTCGGGGCGGGGTTCATCGAGATCTGGAATCCCAACGACACGGCCGTGGACCTGGGCGACTACTACCTGACCGACGCCGTGGACCTGGAGAACGAGATCGGCTACTGGAACATCGGGTCGGGCGTCCTGAACGCCGACACCATCGGCGGCGGGGTCGGCGGCGACTTCCACGCCCGCTTCCCCGACGGCTTCACGCTGGCCGCCGGCGACACCGTCGTGATCGCCGTCGCCGGCAGCGACGCCTTCGCCCTGGAGTTCGGCTTCCTGCCCGACCTGGAACTCTTCGAGGACGGTGCCGAGGCCGACGACGTGCCGGATCTGCGCTGGCTCTTCGGCGCCGCCGGCAACAACAGCATCGTGTCCGGGACCTCCACGCCGGACCTGGCGGACGACGGCGAGTCGGTGGTCCTGTACCATTTCGCGCAGGGCGACGACCTGGCCACGGACATCGACGTGTTCTTCTGGGGCACGGGCCTGGACTACCGTTTCACCAAGACCGGCATCACCGTCGGCGGCTCGACCTACCTCGCCGAGACGGCGATCGCCGCCCAGCAGCCCTTCACCGACCTGCTGGCACCGGGCGAGTCCTACCAGCGCACGGACGAGACCGAAGGCACGCAGACCGCCAGCGGCGGCAACGGCACCGGCGGCAGCGACGAGCTGAGCGAGAACCTGCCCGCGACTTTCGCGCGGGGCCCGTGGGACCCGTCGCGCCCGCCGGCCGATCCCGAGCCGGGCGAGGGCCCGGCCAAGCTCCTGCTCACGGAGATCTGCACCCTGGGTACCGCCCAGGAATTCGTGGAGATCTGGAACCCGAACGATCACGACGTGGACATGAGCGACTACTACCTGACGGATGCGATTTTCTTCACCAACAACACGGGATACTGGAACATCGGCGGCGGCGTGCTCAACGCCGACACCATCGGCGGCGGCGCCTTCACCGACTTCCACGCCCGCTTCCCCGCCGGCTATACCATCGCCGCGGGCGACACCATCGTGGTCAGCCTGGCCGGCAGCAACGCCTTCGCCGGCGAGTTCGGCTTCCTGCCCCACCTGGAGCTCTGGGAGGACGATCCGGTGCCCGACGGCGTGCCGGACATGCGCTGGGTCTTCGGCACCGAGGGGGACAACAGCATCATTGCCCCCGGCTCGGTGCCCACCTTGACCAACGGCGGCGAGCCGGTGGTCCTCTATCACTACGCCCAGGGTGACGACCTGGTGACGGACATCGACATCTTCGTGTGGAAGTCGACGACCACGTCGAGTTTCCAGTTCAGCAAGACCGGCAAGACGGTCGGGACGTCCATGTACCTGCCCGAGACGGCGGTCGGCAGCCAGCAGCCGTTCGCCACCCAGCTGGAGTTCGGCAACTCCTACCAGCGCGTCGACGCGACCGAGGGGACGCAGGCGACCAGCGGCAGCAACGGCGTGGACGGCCGCGACGAGCTGAGCGAGAACCTGACCACGACCTTCGCCATGCTGCCCTGGGACCCGGCGCGGCCGTCGACGGGGCCGGGGCCGGGCCCGGGCGCGGGGGCCGTGGCCCTGAAGGTGCCGGCCCTGACCTTCCTGCCGGAGCTGGGCGAGGCCTTCCCGGTCCAGTTCACCGGCCGGCCGGCGAGCGAGACGCGGGTGCGCCTGTTCAACCAGGCGGGACGCCTGGTGCTGACGCTCTTCGACAGCCGTTTCGACGGCCAGCCGGCGACGGTGCCCGGCTCCTACACGACCCTGTACTGGGACGGCCGCGACGACACCTACGAGCGCGTGCCTGCGGGCATGTACATCCTGCACCTGTCGGTCGTCGAGACGGCGACCGGCGACGAGGAGACCAGAACCGCCCCCGTGGTCGTGTCCACGCGGCTCAGCAAGTAGAGAGGGTGAGCGATGATCCGCAGCTTGACCATCGTCCTGGTGATCGCGGCGCTCGGCCTCCCGGCCGGTGACGCCGCGGCGTTCTTCGAGACCACGCAGGTCAGCCCCCGCGCCCGCGCCATGGGCGAGACGGGGGTGGCCTCGCCCGACGCCGCCTGGGCGCCGTTCCTGAATCCGGCCGCCCTGGGCACGGCGACCGGCGGCGAGGCTGCCGCGTCCTACCAGCGGCCCTTCCGCCTGGACTTCACCGACTTCGTCGCCGTCGGCGTGGGCCTGCCCTTCGACACGCGATTCGGGCGCTTCGGCCTGGGCCTGAGCAGCTTCTCGGTGTCGTGGGCCGACGGGGATTCGGGTGAGGATGTCGACCTGCTCAAGGAGACCCGCCTGACCTTCGCCCACGGCGTCGACCTCTACAGTGACTACCATTCCACCGTCGCGGTGGGCTGGGCGGCCAACGTCTACCGCGTCGAGGCCGGCGAGTCGGTCTCCGGCATCGACCCAGGCAGCGCCGCCACCGTGGGGCTGGACGTGGGCATGCTGTTCACGCTGCACCGCCGCACGCGGCTGGCCCTGCAGGTGGTGAACATCAACGACCCGCGCATCGGACAGGACAACGAGGAACTGGCGCGGCGCCTGGTCGCGGGCGCCTCCTACGAGCCCGGCGACGGCGTCGTCACCTCCTTCGAGATCGACAACCAGCTGGGCCAGGACGTGGTCTACAAGGGCGGGCTCGAGGCCTACGTGGTGCCGGGGTTCGCCCTGCGCACGGGCGTGGCCACCAACCCCAACCGCCTGACCGGCGGCTTCGGCTACACCATGCGGGGCTTCTCCCTGGACTACGGCTTCTCCACCGGGGGCGGCACCCTCGACAGCACGCACCAGTTCGGGCTGGTGTACGCGTGGGGCGGTGAGGCGCAGTGAAGGACATCCTGACCAGTCGCGGGTCGGGCCGCCGGGCACGCCGCAGCCGGGGGACGCTGGCCGTCCTGCTGCTGCTGCTGGCCGTCGGTCTCCCGGCGACCTTGCGCGCGGCGTCGCCGCCCGGGCCCGTGGACCTCAATTCTGCGCCCCTGGAGGCGGTCCTGGGCCTGCCGCTGCCGCCGGAGGTGGCCCGGGCCATCGTCAACCACCGCGACTACATCGGCTTCTACGGCGACGTCTACGACGTGCTGGAGGTCGAGGGCATGACGCCCGCCCTGTTCGCGGCGATCAAGCCGCTGGTGTCGACGATGCCGCCGACGGAGGACGACGCCACCCTGGCGCGCCTTTCCGCCAGCTACCGCCAGGTGCGCCAGTACATGAGCCAGGAGGGCTCGAACGAGGGCCTGGCCGACGAGTACCTGGACCGCATGCGCACGCCCGAGAACGTCAACGACCTGGACCTGTTCGACCTGATGTCCTACCAGAACGTCTCGCCGGTCGACGCCGCCGCCATCCTGAAGGCGCGCGACCGCGTCGGCAGCTTCGAGAGCCAGCGCCAGCTGCGGGGCACCGAGGGCCTGAACTACTTCGCCTTCCGCAACCTGCGGGATTTCGTGGTCTTCAGCGACGAGGAGAAGGCCGACTACGACCGGCGGCTGCTGACGGGCTACGTGCAGACCCGCTACACCGAGACGCCCATGGCGGACGAGGACGACGAG
The DNA here is from genome assembly GCA_014859985.1 of Candidatus Krumholzibacteriia bacterium. GTDB lineage: Bacteria > Krumholzibacteriota > Krumholzibacteriia > LZORAL124-64-63 > LZORAL124-64-63 > JACZKN01. Next base: position 6,304 of record JACZKN010000249.1, read on the forward strand.
CTCGGCAGCTTCGCCCTGCGCAGCACCGGCCCGGTGCGCGGGGAGTTCTACGTGGGCGACCAGATCCTCTGGAATCCCGCCTGGTACAACAAGCTGCGCGTCAACGGGCAGAAGGGCTTCACCGCCGGCGTGCTGACCAACCGGGAGTACGGGGAAGAGGACTGGGACGAGACGGTCAAGGCCTTCGCCGGCGTGCGCGACCGGAACTTCGGCGACTTCCGGCTCAAGGGCTTCTACGTCGGCAACTACCGGGCGGCCTTCGGGCTGGGCCTGGTGATGGACAACACCGACTACATCCACTACCGCAAGACGGGCTACGGCTACAACAAGCGCATCCTGGGCGTCTCGGGCGACGTGAGCCGCAGCTACGAATACCACCTGCAGGGCGCGGCCTTCGAGGGTTCGTGGAAGCGGGTGCACCTGGCGGCGTTCTGGTCGACAGCCGAGAAGGACGCCATCCTCAACCCGGACGGGTCCCTCAACCGCTACGTGCGCATGGAACCGCGGCCGGACGCGCAGGTCCTCGCGGACCGCGAGGTCGAGGAGACCGTGGGCTCGGGGGTCTACAACCCGTCCTACCTGCGCCGCAGGGCCATGGAGGAGAACCTGCTCGGCGGCAACCTGAAGGTCATGCTGGCGCCCGGTTCCTACCTGGGCGTGACCGGCTACGAGGCCCGCTACAACCGCGGCTTCCGGCCCGACCCGACGACCCTGGTCATCGACCAGGGGCGGCTCGAGACCCGCGACCGGGAGATCTGGGATTCCTACAACAGCATCGTCACCAACGGCGACGGCACGGTGACCGAGCACAAATGGCGGCGCGTGCTGGGCGCCGACGGGCAGGCGGTGTTCGGCAACGTGGCGGTCCAGGGCGAGTACGCCTTCCTGCAGGATCCGCGCAACACCTTCTTCAGCACGAAGAACCCCGACGCCCTGATCGTCAACACCTACGCCCAGTGGGAGAAGCTGCACTTCCTGGCCATCTGGCGCGACTACGACGTGGGCTTCGACAACCCCTACAACCGCGCCTTCAGCAACGACAACCGCTACGAGATGACGCTGCTGGACTCGCCCTACCGCCTGAAGGACGACCTCTACGCCTGGCTGGAGACCACCACGCCCCAGCCCAAGCCGGAGAAGGGCCTCTTCCTGGAGGCGCGCTACCGCATCAGCCGCCAGTTGACCATCCAGGGCCTGCAGTTCGACCAGTGGACCCGCAAGGCCGACGGCGCCGACCTGATGCGCTACACCGTGCGCGCCGAGTACCAGCCCATCTTCAACCTGCGTTTCCGGGTGCGGCACCGCTACAGCAGCCGCTCCGAGACCAATCCGGACGACGTGCGCGCCTTCCGCAACTGGGAGACCCGCTGGCAGGTGATCGGCATGCTCAGCAACTACAACCGGGTGGGCTTCACCTACGTGACCAGCAACGTGTTCTTCCCGGCGCGGCCGCGGCTGAGCGGCAACGCGGACGGGTCGCCCGCGCTGGACCCGGCCATGGGCACGGCGGCCGCTCCGGCCCACGCCTTCGAGGGCCGCTACGAGCACAACCTCACCCCGGGGATCAAGCTGATCTTCGCCTCGGCGGTCTACGACGGCTTCTTCTGGAACTTCGAGGGCGACGACTTCGTGCTGCTGGACGGCCAGGGCTTCCGCAACTGGTTCAAGGTGGAGAGCCGGGTCAGCGAGCGCCTGCTCTTCCAGCTGAAGGTCACCCGTGACCACAACCTGCCCAAGACGTACGTGGACATCCGCAATTTCGGCGAGCTCACCGGGGACACCCCCGACGCCACGCGCGTGCCCAAGGACGACACGATCATCCGTCTGCAGATGGATTACACCTTCTGACGGCTGCGAGGAGACCGGAGATGACGAAGAATCTGAGCAAGACGGACCGGGTGCGGGGCCTGGGGACGGGGATCGTGCTCCTGGCGCTGGCCGCGGCCCTGCCCGCTTCGGCCGCGCCGCAGCTGATGACCGACTACGGCGACCAGTGGGCCTGGCGCTCGGGGGACATCAACGCCATGGGCGGCACGGGCATCGCCCTCTACCGGGGCGGCCTGTCGAACCTCTACAACCCGGCCATGCTGGCCCTGGAGACCGGCACCCGCCTGGACGCGGGCCTGGCGGTGGACCAGGAGAGCGAGGACCGCTTCGTGCCCCTGTTCGACACCTTCTCGAGCTGGGTGGCGGACGCCTCCGTCGCGGCCAACCGCAACCACTTCTGGCAGTCGGGGTTCGGGGCGGCCAGGCGCGTGCTCGACGGCCGCGTGCCGCTGACGGCGGCCCTCTCGCTGACGGACCGCTACCCGTTCGAGTACGGCTTCGAGGAGGAGATCCGCAACCCGGACCCGTTCAACACCGGCCCCCAGCGCGACATGATCATGGAGACCCGCAGCCGCGAGCTGGAAGGCACCCTGCGCAACCTGTCGCTGGGCCTGGGCGCGGCGGTGCACGAGCGCGTCTCGGTGGGCTTCGCCGCCCACTACGCCTTCGGCACCCGCACCGACACCTGGGCCGTGCGGGATTTCGACACCGCGGACGGGGACTCCAGCTACGCTCAGACGTACGAGCAGGACGTGGACGGCATCAACGTGACCTTCGGCCTGCGCGGCGTGGTCAACGAGCGGGTCGAGATCGGCCTGGCCTGGGAGTCGCGCCTGAAGGCCAGCGGCGACTTCAGCGACGTGCGCACCGCGGCGGGGACGGGCACGGTGGTCGACGAGACCCGCGCCGGCCACTGGAAGTACCCGGACATCTACCGCGCCGGCCTGGCCTTCCGGCCGCGCACCGACCCGGCCACGGTCTTCACCATCGAGTTCGAGTACATGCCCTGGAGCCAGACCGAGGACACGGAGAAGCCGGCGGACCTGAACGCGGCGCGGATGAACGACACCATGGACGTGCGGGTCGGCGTGCAGCACACCTTCTACAACGGCGTGCCCGTGCGCTTCGGCTTCCGGCACTACGACTCGTACATGGACAAGGAGGCCTCCGCCAGCGCGTTCTCCGGCGGCGTGGGCTTGCCGTTCGGCGACGGCCTGATTTCCGTGTCGTTGGAACTGACGAAGCTGACGGGGATCCTGGACCACCAGTTCCCCTACTCGCCCGACTACTGGGGCGACGCGTACTTCGCGGACCCCGAGGCCCGGGTCGAGGACACCCGCTTCCGCGTGGGCGTCGGCTACACCCTGAATTTCTAGCGGACGCCGGCTGCGGGCCGGCGCCGCCGCGCGCCCGGCGGCGCGAAAAGAGGGATCAAGATGACCAGGATCCACCTGCAAGGGCGACGCGGCGCGCTGCTGCTGCTGCTGCCCGTCCTGACCGCCCTGGCGGCGGCACCGGCCTTCGCCGCCGGGCCGGCGTCCGACGACGGCGTCCTGCGCCTGCACCTGATGTGGTACAACGACCTGCACGGGCACATCGCGCCCGAGCCGGCGCGTTTCATGAACCCCGAGTTCCCGCCGCCCCTGGGCGGGGGGGCCTCGGCGGCCGCCTACATCAAGGAAGTGCGGGCCAAGGCCGCGGCCGCGGGCGAGGAGGTCCTGCTGGTGGACGTGGGCGACTTCTTCCAGGGGACGCCCATCGGCACCAAGACGCAGGGCGACGCGGTCATCGACTTCTACAACCTCCTGCGGCCCGACTTCCTGGTCCCGGGCAACCACGACTTCGACCTGGGCCGCGAGAACCTCGAGCGCCTGGTGGCCAAGGCGGAGTTCCCCTTCGTCTGCGCCAACATCGTGGAGCAGGCCACGGGCGAGATCGTCGACTGGTGCCGGCCCACCATGATGCTCGAGTACCAGGGCGTGAAGATCGGCGTAGTGGGCATCATCACCCCCAGCACCGGGACCATGTCCTTCCCCGAGAACATCGAGGGCCTGGATTTCCTGCCCATGCCCGAGACCATCGTCAAGTACCGGGACATCCTGCGGGGCGAGGGCGCCGACCTGATCTTCCTGGCCATCCACGAGGGCCTGCCCTACGACCCCCAGGAGGGCTGGCGGCGCATCGTCGGCGCCGAAGAGACCGAGACCACCCAGGAGCAGACCGGCACCTACGGCAGCGACCACTCCTACGGCGGCATGAACCTGATGGAGCTGGTGCACGAGGTGCCCGGCCTCGACTTCGCCGTCGGCGGCCACACCCACCGGGGCTACCACCACCCCTGGATCGACCCGGTGAACCACACCATGGTCTTCGAGAGCTTCGGCAACGGTTCGAGCCTGGGCCACGCGATCCTGCTGATCGACAAGGCGACGGGCACCCTGCTGGGCTACGAGCCCGCCGTGGCCACGGGCACCCTGCTGACCCTGTTCGAGGACGTGATCTGGCCCGACGCCGAAACCGCCGCGGTGATCCGCCCGCACCAGGAGCGCACCGAGGCCGCGATGAAGCGCGTCATCGGCCAGACCGCCACGGCCCTGGGCCGCGGCGGGCCGGGCTCGAACCTGGTGGGCAACCTGGTGACCGACGCCATGCGCACCCACTTCGGCGCCGACTTCGCCTTCCAGAACCTGGGCGGCCTGCGCGCGGACATGCCCGCCGGCGACATCACGGCCCAGGACGTGTTCGCCGTGCTGCCCTTCGGCAACGAGCTGGTGGAGGTCCGCATGGACGGCCGCATGCTGCGCCGCGTCATCGAACGCAAGGTGGCCGGCCGCAGCGGCGGCATCTGCGTCTCGGGGGTGCGCATGTCCTACGACCCCGACCGCCCGGACTACGACCGCGTGGTCCTGCTGGAGGTCGGCGGCGAACCCTGGGCCCCGGAACGCATCTACAAGGTGATCGTCACCAACTTCCTGATGGAGGGCAACAGCGGCCTGGAGTTCCTGACCACGGTCCCGGCCGGGGACATCACGCCCACGCGCGTGACCACGGCGGAGGTCCTGGAGGCCTACATCGCCAAGCACACCCCGGTGCGGGTGCGGGTGGACGACCGCTGGGTCGAGACCCCCGGCGCTCCCCAGGCGGCGTACCTGGCGGTACCGTATTTGTCGGAATCGCCACAATAATTGATATATGGACGCAATAGGCGTCCCCGCAGACAGTTACGCGGATTGCTCCTCAAGCCCGCCGCCGCCCGACCGATCCATGTGGCAGCGGCGGGCGCTTCGTCCGGCCGCCCTCCGACAGGGAGGTCCGAGGATCGGCGCCGCCGGCGCCCAGACCGGATGGAGACCGCGTGAAGACCCTGCGCTCCGAGAAGCGGAACGAGCAGCTGCTGCGCTTCGCCACCCACATGAACAAGATGGTCGTCGGCCAGCCCGCGGCCATCGACAAGCTCACCGACAGCTTCAGCCGCCTGATCGCGGGGGTCCACGACCCGGAACGGCCCCTGCTGACGATGATGTTCATGGGCCCGACCGGCGTGGGCAAGACCGAGACGGTGCGCGCCCTGGCCGAGACGGTCTTCGGCAGCAGGCGCGCCTTCACCCGGGTCAACTGCCAGGAGTACTCGGCCCACTACAACATCTCCAAGCTGCTGGGCTCGCCCCCGGGCTACGTGGGCGGGGAGATCCGGCCGCTGCTGGCCCAGGAGAACATCGACCGGCACCACGCCAAGGCCCGGGAGAACCAGTCGGGCCTGGTGAGCGAGCCGGGGGGCAAGCTGGCCCGCATGTTCCCCCCCGACGGCGAGCGCAGCCTCTCGATCGTCCTCTTCGACGAGATCGAGAAGGCCCACCCCAAGCTGTGGAACCTGCTGCTGGGCATCCTCGAGGACGGCACCGTGGTGCTGGGCAACAACGAGGAGGTGGACTTCCGGGGCTCGATCATCGTCCTGACCACGAACGTGGGCAGCCAGGCCATGGGCGCCCACCTGGCCCAGAACGGGATCGGCTTCCAGACCGGCACCAGCCATGCCAAGCTGGACCGGGACATCGAGGAGTCGGCCCTGCGCGAGGCCAAGAAGGTCTTCCCCTTCGAGTTCCTGAACCGCTTCGACGACATCATCACCTACCACACGCTGAAGGAGCCGCACCTGTACGCGATCCTCGACATCATGATCGCCCAGGTGCACCACCGCTCCCTGATGTGCGCCGAGCCCTTCCTGCTGGAGATCACCCAGGAGGCCAAGGCCCACCTGGTGGCCACCGGCACGGACGTGCAGTACGGCGCGCGGCCGCTGAAGCGCGTGGTGGAACGGGAGATCGTCACGCCCATCAGCCACTACATCTGCAGCGACCAGATCCGCAAGGGCGACCTGATCACGGTGGGCCTCGAGGGCACCGAGCTGGTCTTCCGCAAGGAGACCGGCGTGACCAGCTGGGAGGAGCTCGAGAGCCTCGGGCCCTTCCCCGAGTCGCGCTGGGCCAAGGAGGACCTGGGCGTGCGCGACGACGGCGGCGAGAAGAAGGAGATCGTCGAGCGGATCGCCCAGGTGGTGGCCACCGCCGGGGCCTCCGGCGGCGCCGACGACTGACCCGTCCGGCCGGCGGGCGGAACGAACCAGGGGCCGCACCCGGGGCGGGGGCGGCCCCTGCGTCGTCACGGCCGGGCGGCGCCTACGGCCAGTAGAGGATGCGGCCGCAGCTCTCGCACTTCTGGACCTTGTTCACGTTGGTCTTGCTGACGAAGGACGAGGGGATGCTGTTGAAGCAGCCGGTGCAGAGGTTGTTCACCACCGGCACCACCGCGTGCCCGAAGCGGCCGGTCAGGCGGCGGTACCAGCTCATCAGGCGGGGCTCGATCTTGCCGGCCAGTTCGTCGCGGGCGGCCTTCAGGTTCTCCAGGCCGCCCTGCTTGAACCCCATGCCCTCGAGCTCCTCGCTCTTCTCCTGAACCTCGCGGATCATGCCTTCCATGTCCTGGAGCGCAACCAGCAGTTGCAGCTGGGGATGCATGCTCACTCCTCCTTCATGGCGGCGCAGAACGCGTCGTAGTCGGCGGCGGCCATCAGCTTCGTGCGCAGGCCCTCGTCCTGGACCCGGTCGATCAGGGCGGCCAGCGACTTGATGTACTGGTGGCCCGTGTCCTGGGGCGGCGCGATCAGCACGAAGAACAGGTGCGTCGGCCGCCCGTCCTCCGAGTCGAACTCGATGCCGGCGGTGGAGCGTCCGATCAGGATGGTCAGGCGCTGCACGGCCAGGGTGCGGCCGTGGGGGAAGGCGATGCCCGGACCCACGGCGGTGCTGCCGAGGTTCTCGCGGGACTGCAGCATCTGCAGGATCGTGTCGGCGTTCTGGATGTCGGTGCCGGCGATCAGCCCCTGCACCAGTTCGGCGAGGGCTCCTGGCTTGTCGGTGGCGTTCAGGTCGGGGAGGAAGAGGGCGGGGGAGGTGTGCTTCAGGACCTCGGCGATGTTCATGACGCCTGCACCACCTTGAGTGAGCGGTCGGAATGTGGTACCACTTGTTTCTTGCGGAAAGCTAACCTATGGGGAATGGTTTCTCAAGGCGCAAAAACCGCGGGCGGCGGGGACGAGCGGCCGGCAACCGGCTGCGGAGGGTCCCGTCCACGACCCGGATCGAGGTTCATGAACGATACGACCGAAGGGGTTGCGCCCGGGACGGGCCTGGTCATCCGGGCGGCCAGCGGCAGCTGCGACGTGTCCGCCGCCGGGCGCCTCTGGCGCTGCGACCTGCGTGGCCGCCTGACCAGGGGGCCACGCGAGGTGCAGACGCCGGTCGTGGCCGGCGACCAGGTGCGCTTCTCGCCGGTGGATGCCCGGGCCGAACCGCCCACGGGAGTGGTGGAGGAGGTGCTGCCCCGGCGCAACCGCGTCTCACGCCAGGCGTCGCGGCGCAGCGGCGGCCGGGTCGAGCAGGTGCTGATGGCCAACCTGGACCAGGTGGTGGTGGTCCAGTCGGTGCGCGAACCGGCACCGCAGACCGGCTTCGTGGACCGGCTGCTGGTGGCGGCCGAGCGCTTCGGCGTGGGCGGCGTGCTGGTGCTCAACAAGGCCGACCTGGCCCGGCCCGCGGACGACCCCGGCCGCTGGGACCACTACCGCACCCTGGGCTACACGGTGCTGCGCACGTCGGTGGTCTCGGGCGCGGGCCTGGGCGAGCTGGCGGCGGTCCTGTCCAGGCGCATCAGCCTGCTGGCGGGGGCTTCGGGGGTGGGCAAGAGCAGCCTGCTGAACGCCATCGATCCGGGCCTGGCGCTGCGCATCGGCGGCATCACGGCCAGGACGGGGCTGGGCCGGCACACCACCACCCGCACCGAGCTGTTCCCGGTCGCGGGCGGCGGCTGGATCGCCGACTCGCCGGGCATCCGCGGCTTTGACCCCTGGGACGTGGATCCGCTGGAACTGCGCGATTTCTTTCCGGATCTCGCCACCGCCGCCGACACGTGCCGTTTCCGCACCTGCCTGCACCGGGACGAGCCCGGCTGCGGGGTCAAGGCCGCCGTGGCGGCCGGCCTGCTGCCGGCCTGGCGCCACGAGGCCTACCTGGCGCTGCTGCGGGATCTGGAGGAGCGGCGGGACCGGACGGGAAGGCGCTGAGGGCTCAGCGGGCCGGGCGCAGGCCGTAGAAGCGCAGAGCCTCCTCGCCCTCGTGCAGCAGCTTGTCCACCGCGAGGATGCCCGTGGGCGGCTGCCAGGCGGTCGATTGTTCCGCCCGGCGGCAGGCATGGCGGCCGGGCAGGTGCCGGCCCAGCCAGTCCGGGGCCTTGGCGGTGGTCTCGTAGGCGCCCAGGGCGCAGAGGCAGAACCAGCCCGTCCAGGCGGCGGCAAGGGCGATTCGACGCATCGGACTCCTTTCGGGCAGGCGCGCGGCCACGGCGCACGGCCGCCGGCCTTCCCGTTGCGGGGACCGCATCGCAAGGCGCGTGCCAGGCGCCAGCAACCGGCCGGGAGGCCCATGTCCGCCGACTCCCCCCATCCCCCGCACCGCAGCCGGGCCCGCCGGCTCAAGAACCGCCTGTCCTGCCTGGCGGCCCGGCCCCTGCGCCGCGCGCCGCTGACCCCGGCCGCGCTGCTGGCCCTGAGGCCCCGCCGCATCCTGGTGGTGCGCCAGCACAACCAGATGGGTGACATGGTGTGCGCGACGCCGACGCTGCGGGCCATCCGCGAGACCTGGCCCGACGCCCACCTGACCCTGGTCACCGCCCCGGTGAACGTGCAGGTGGTGCGGCACAATCCCCTGCTGGACCGGGTCCTGACCTTCGCCCAGGGCTATTGGCGGCGGCCCGGGGCGCTGCTGCGCTTCCTGCGCCAGGTGCGCGAGGGCCCGCCGGACCTGGCGATCGTGCTGGCCAGCGTCTCGTTCTCGGTGACCAGCGCGCTGCTGGCCCTCGGCAGCGGCGCGCGGTGGGTGGTCGGCGGCGACAGCCGGCCCTTCGGCTGGGACCTGAGCGCCGTCGCCTTCAGCCTGCAGCTGCCGGCCTGGCCGGTGCTCGACCGGCACGCGGTGCAGCACTCGTTGGCGCCCCTGGAGGCGGTGGGGATCACCACGTCGGACCGGTCGACCCTGGTGGTGGCTTCGGCCGGCGAGCGTGCCGAGGCGGCGCGGATCCTGGCCGGCCTGGGCCTCGTGGACGGGTTCTGGGCGCTGCACCCGGGCGCGGGCAAGGCCCAGAACCTGTGGCCGGCCGAGCACTTCGCCGCCGTGGCCCGGCGCGCGGCTGCGGCAGGCCGGCAGGTCCTGGT
>JACZKN010000250.1 GCA_014859985.1 Candidatus Krumholzibacteriia bacterium
GCCGGCGCGGCTGCGGCTGTGCCCGCCGAGCACGTGGCCGCCCGCCGGGTGCGCGACGACTCGGCCTTCGCCGAGTTCGCGGCCCACGCGTCGGCCACCATCCCCTTCCTGGAGCTGGAGCCCCTGCCCGACTTCTCGACCGAGGGGCCCGTGGAGGTGGAGGTCCTGCGCTCGATCCGGCGCAAGGTGGCCCGCAAGATGGTCACGTCCATGGCCCTGGTGCCGCACGTGGCCCACATGGACGAGGCCGACGTCACCGACCTGGACGAGTTCCGCCGGCGCGAGCGCGATCGGCGCAAGGACGGCGCGGGCGGCAACCTCACCCTCCTGGCCTTCGTGATGAAGGCCGTGACGGCGGGCCTGCGCGCCGCGCCGGCGTTCAACGCCAGCCTCGACCCGTTCCGCGAGGAGATCATCTACAAGCGGTACTACAACATCGGTTTCGCCGCGGACACCGGGCGCGGCCTGATCGTGCCGGTGGTCCGGGGCACCGACCGCAAGAGCATCGTGCAGCTGGCCGACGACATCTTCGACCTGGCGACGAAGGCGCGGGACGGCACCCTGGGCGCCGAGCACATGCGCCACGGCACGTTCACCATCACCAACATCGGGCCCCTGGGCGGCACCGCGCTGATGCCCACCATCAACTACCCCGAGGTGGCCATCCTGGCCATGGGCAAGGTGCAGGAGAAGCCGGTGGTGCGCGACGGCCGGATCGTCATCCGCAAGATGCTGCCGCTTACCTTCGCCTTCGATCACCGCATCGCCGACGGCGCCGACGCGGCGCGTTTCGTGGCCGAGCTGGCGCGCCAGCTCTCGGACCCGCACCTGCTGCTGCTGGAGACCTGAGCCCCGACCAAAGGACAAGGACCATGGTGATGGGAAGCCTGCGCGAAGAGACCCAGGTCGTGGTGATCGGGTCCGGGCCCGGCGGCTACGTGGCGGCCATCCGCCTGGCGGACCTGGGCAAGAACGTGATCCTGGTCGAGCGCCAGGAGCGCCACGGCGGCACCTGCCTGCTGGAGGGCTGCATCCCCTCGAAGGCCCTGATCCACGCCGTCGAGGTCAAGGAGCAGGCCCTGGCCGCCGAGCAGTTCGGCCTGAAGTTCACGGGCATGGACATCGACCCCAAGCGCCTGCGCCAATGGACCGACGAGATCGTGGCCGGGCTCTCGAGCGGCGTCTCGGGCCTGCTCAAGCGCCGCGGCGTGACGGTGATCCGCGGCCACGCCCGCTTCCAGTCCCCGACCAGCCTGGCCATCGAGGGCGGCGAGGTCAGCGGCATCGACTTCGAGCAGTGCGTCATCGCCACCGGCAGCGCCCTGAACCGCCTGCCGGCGGGCATCGTCCAGAGCGTGTGGTCCAGCGCCGACGCCCTGAAGCTGGAGCGGGTGCCCGCCACCCTGCTGGTGGTCGGCGGCGGCTACATCGGCCTGGAGCTGGGCCTGGTCTACCAGGGCCTGGGCTCGGAGGTCTCGGTGGTGGAGTTCTTCCCGCGCCTGCTGATGGGCGCGGACCAGGACCTGGTCGACGTCATGGTGGCGCAGGTCACCGACCGGCTGCACGAGATCATGGTGGACTCCAGGGTGCTGACCATCGACGAGCGGCGCGACGGCGGCTTCGACGTCACCATCGAGCACCAGGGGCAGACCATCGCCCGCCACTACGACCAGGTGCTGGTGGCCATCGGCCGGCGGCCCAACACCGACGACCTCGGCCTGGAGCACACGCAGGTCGCCAGGGACGAGAAGGGCTTCATCATCACCGACCAGGAATGCCGCACCGCCGAGCCCAACATCTTCGCCATCGGCGACGCCGCCCAGGGCCCCATGCTGGCCCACAAGGCCAGCCGCGAGGGCAAGGTCGCCGCCGAGGTGATCGCCGGCGGCGAGGGCGCCTTCGACAACCGGGCCATCCCCGCCGTGGTGTTCACCGACCCGGAGATCGCCTGGACCGGCCTGACCGAGCGCGAGGCCCTGGAGCAGGGCATCACCGTGAAGATCGGCCGCTTCCCCCTGTCGGCCCTGGGCCGGGCCCGCACCCTGGGCCGCACCGACGGCCTGGTGAAGATCATCGCCGAGCCGGACACGGGCCTGGTCCTGGGCGTGGGCATCGTCGGCCCCATGGCCAGCGAGCTGATCGCCGAGGGCACCCTGGCGGTGGAGATGGGCGCCACGCTGCACGACCTGATGGTCACCATCCATCCCCACCCGACGCTCTCGGAGGCCATCATGGAGGCCGCCGAGGTGGCCGCCGGCGAGGCCGTGCACGTCAACCCGCCGCGGAAGGTGCGATGACCCGGCCGGCGGATCCGGCCGACCTGCCGACGGTGCCCTGGGACCGGGACGACGCCCTGCTGGAGGAGGTCCGCAGGAGCGGCGAGCCGCGCGCGGCGGCCTACCCCTGGGACGCGCCCTCGGTCGTGATCGGCCGCGGCGGCAGCCAGGCCCGCGAGCTGGACCGGGCCGCCCTGGCCGCCGACGGGGTGACCCTGTACCGGAGACCGGGCGGCGGCTGCGCGGTGGTCCTGGACGCGGGCAACGCCATCCTCTCGTTGGGGCTGCCCATGCCCGGCATCGGCGGCATCACCGGCGCCTTCGCCGCGGCCAGCGCCTGGGTCGCGGCCGCCCTGGCCCGCTGCGGCCTGCCGGGCGTCGAACAACGCGGCGTCTCGGACCTGGTGCTGGACGACCGCAAGATCGGCGGCTCCTGCATCTGGCGCACCCGCGGCCTGCTCTACTACTCGACCACCCTGCTGGTGGACCCGGACCTGGACCTGGTGGAGCGCTGGCTGCCCCACCCGCCGCGGGAACCGGACTACCGCCGCGGGCGTCCCCACCGGGCGTTCATGGGTTCGCTGCGGGGCGCCGGCTTCGGGGGCGACGCGGCGGAACTGGCGCGGCAGGTCGACGCTGCGGCGACGGCCGATCTGGTGGCCCTGGCTCCCCTGTGCGCGGGCCTGCCCTGAACGCCGGGGCGGTTTTTACTTTGTATTGGCGTGAATTGCCGTATGATGAACCGGGATGCCGCCGATCGGCGGCCAGGGGGGACGGAGGTGCTCCGTCCCGGGAGGACCGCTGCCCAACTCGTGGGGGAAAGACGTGCTCGATATGGCAACACACAAAGGCACGACCCGCCTGATGATCGTCGACGACCACCCGCTGGTCCGCTCGGGCATCCGCGCCCTGATCCAGATGGAAGACGATCTGGACGTGTGCGGCGAGGCCGAGGACCAGGCCGGCGCCCTGGCGCTGATCGCCTCCGAGCAGCCCGACCTGGTCCTGGTGGACATCTCGCTCAAGAACAGCAACGGGCTGAACCTGCTGCGGGACATCGCCCAGGACCATCCCGAAGTGATGACCATCGCGGTCTCGATGCACGACGAGTACACCTACGCCTTCCGCTGCCTGAAGGCCGGCGCCAAGGGCTACATCATGAAGCAGGAGGGCACCGAGAAGATCCTCGAGGCCATCCGCTGCGTGCTCGACGGCAGGACCTACCTGAGCCCGGCCATGACCCAGAATGCGGTCGAGCAGCTGGGCCAGGGCAACGCCGCCGGGGCCTCGCCGGTCGAGGTCCTGAGCAACCGCGAGCTGGAGCTGTTCCAGCTCACGGGCCAGGGCAAGGAGATCGCCGAGATCGCCGCGATCATGCAGATCTCGCCGCGGACGGTGGAGGTGCACCGGTCGCACATCAAGAAGAAGCTGGGGTTGCGGACTTCTACGGATATCTTCCAGGCCGCGTATGAGTGGCTGCGCACCAGCGGGCTCCAGCCCTGAGGGTGGTTTGAGCCTGGGCCGGGGCGGCGGCCTACGCCATCCATGGCTTCGGCCGCCTCGGCAAGAAGCCCCTGGGGACATCCATGTCCCCAGGGGCTTCTTGACGCCCGGCCCAGGCTCAAACCACCCTCAGGGCCGCAACGCTGGTGCGCAGGCACTCTCGCGGGCGGGAAGGAGGTATGGTGGACGAGGTGGTGGTCTTGTTTGACGGGCACTGCGCGCTTTGCCATGGGTTCGTGCGGTTCGTGCTGAAGGCGGACCGGGGCGGGGTGTTCCGGTTCGCGGGGTTGGATTCGGAGACGGGGCGCGGGCTGCGGGCGGAGTTCGGGGTTCCCCCGGGGGAAAGCGATACGGTGGTGGTGGTGGCGGACGGGCGGGCGTATGTGCGGTCGGATGCGGTGGTCGCGGTCGCTGCCCGGCTGCCTTGGCCTTGGCGGGCGCTGGGGTGGACGGCACGGGTGCCGCGAGCCTGGCGCGAGGCCGGGTATCGGTGGGTGGCCCGCAACCGGTTCCGGTGGCGGCCGCGGCTGGACGCCTGCCCCGTGCCGCCGCCCGCGTGGCGCGAGCGGTTCCTGCCCTGAGTCAGCGCAGCAGCGTCAGCCGCCTCGTCGTCGTGCCCTCCGCGGTGACCAGGCGCGCCACGTAGACGCCCGAGGCCACGGTGCGGCCGGCCGTGTCGCGGCCCTGCCAGGCCACCGCGTGCCCGCCCTCGTTCAGCCTCCCGTCCACGAGCACCGCGATGCGGCGGCCGGTCAGGTCGTGGACGGCGAGGGTGACCCGGCCCGGGGCCGACAGGGTGAAGCGCAGTTCGGTGCCGGGGTTGAAGGGATTCGGTGCGGCGGTCAGGCCGGTGGCCGGCTCCGTCGGCACGGCCGAGGGCGTCGACTTGCGGCAGACCTCGTTGCTGGGGGGGGACCAGACGCCCCAGGCGTCGCGGTAGGCCACTCGGTAGCAGTGCAGGTCGGTCGTCACGTCCGCGTAGAAGCCGGCGCCGCTGCAGGCCAGCGGCGTCTCGGCGGCCGGATCGGCTCCGCCGTCGCGGAACACGCAGACCTCGGCGCCGCCGGCCGCGTCCGTCGGCCACAGGAGGAAGGCCGCCGCCGGCGTCTGGACCAGCTGCAGCGGCAGGCCCGGCGGGCGCAGCGCCGCGCAGTCCACCGCCAGCATGAACGTGTCGGCCCAACGCACGGCCAGTAGCTGATCCGCGCGCGGGACCAGCCTCAGGATCATGGGGCCGACGTCCGTGACGACGACCGGCCCGTGCAGCACCCCGTCGTCCAGGCGCAGGTGCAGCAACGACCCGTTGCCCGCCGCCGCCCACACCGCCCGCCCCGACATGCCGACGGCCCGCGCGTACATGTCCGTCGGCATGCGATAGTAGCTCAACGCCACGGGCGAGGCGGGATTGGCCACGTCGATCACCGTCAGGCCGACGTTGACCATGGCGACCAGGACGCCGCCGCCGGCCGCGAGGCGGTAAGGCCGGCCGCCGACGGTCGTCGTCCCCAGGTTGACGGGTGCCGCCGGGTCGCTCACGTCGTAGCGCTCCAGGCCGAAGTGGGCCACCCAGAGCGTGTTGCCCACCAGGACCATGTCCTGGGCGACGGCGGCCATGCTGCGCGTGGCCACCAGCTGTGGCGCCGCCGGGTCGGACAGGTCCACCGCCTCGAGGCTGGTGCCCGCGCCCACGAGAGCCGTCGTGCCGACCAGGACCACCTTCCAGGCCGGGGAGCCGAAGAGCAGCTGACCGACGGCGACAGGGTCCCCGGCGTCCGGGACCGCGTAGACCACCAGGCCGGAATTGTAATCGGCGACGCAGGCCAGGCCGTCGCCGAGGGCGATGCCTTCGCTCGGCTCCGGCAGGTCGGCCGTCCCGCGGATCGCGGGCACCTCGCCGGCCAGGTCCACGATGGTGAGCCGGTCGCCCGCCAGCGCGAGCACGTCCCCGGCCACGGCCGCCGCGTTGCCGCCGGCGGCGAACGAACCCTCCGGCGCGGGCGACGAGGCGCCTTCCGGCAGGACCGCCAGCAGCAGCCCGCGCCTGAACGTGCCCAACAGCAGGGCGTCGTCGTGGACCGCCAGGCAGCGGCCCGGTTCGGCGTCAAGGCGGTCCATCACCGCCATCGCCAGCGTGCTGTCCAGGGGCGGGCTCAGGATCGCGAGGGTGCCGTCGTCGCCCAGGGCGACGACCGCGTCCTGCAGCACCGCGGCGCCGCGGCAGGCCGCCGGCACCGGGGCGAAACCCAGGTCGTCTATCGAGCGGTTCAGGTCGCGCAGCAGCCGCAGCCGGCCGTCGTCCAGGGGCAGGGCGAGCTCGGTCCTCAGGGAGCCCCAGGCGTCGGGCTTCAGGGCCCAGGCGATGCTCCGGGGCACGCCGGGCACGGACAGCCTGGCATCCCGGAGAAACCCGCCTGCGGTGTCCGCCCGGAACCGCACGAGCTCCCGGCCGCCGGTGCCGGCGTAAACCTTCCCGGTCACCGGCACCACGGCGACCGCGAGCGCCGGCGCGGCTTCGGCCGTGCTCCCGGCCACCTCCGGCACGCCGCCGGCCAGGATCACCCGGACCAGCCCGGCCTCCCCGCAGGCGGCGACGATCCCGTAGCCGCCGTCCAGGTCCGCGATCGGCCCGGGCAGGACCAACCGTCCCGCGTGCGCCGGCAGGCGCGGATCCTCCCAGGCGAAGACGTCGAGCTGCGCGCCGGGTCCGCCCACCGCCACGGCTTGGCCGTCCACCGCCACGCAGGTCGCGCCGGGATCGACACGCAGGATCGCCAGCAACCGGAAACCCGCCTCGCGGTCGGCCGCAAGCCCGACCAGCGTGCCCTGCTCGAAGAGCACCCAGACCGGGTCGCCGGAAGCGCCGGCGGCGATGTCCCGCACGACGAGCCCGTCGCCCCAGCGGTCGATGTTCTGCAGCTTGAAGGAAGTGTCGAGATCGAAGCAGGAACCCACGGCCGGCGCCGTCCACACGGCCAGGCACAGCACGGCCACGGCCGCCTGCAGTGCCCAGCCCCCCATCGTTCCCGCGCGGCGCATCCGGTCCCCCCGGCTGTCTGGTCGCCGCCCTGAGCATACGGCAACGGCCGGGCGGGGTCCAGCCCCGCCCGGCCGCACCGGTCCGGCCGCGGACGCGCTACCGCTCTACCTGCTCCACGTCCCAGCCCTTGTCCCGCAGCAGCTTCACCAGCCCCACCTCGCCGCCGAAGTGTCCCGCGCCCACCACGACGAACACGTCCGCGTCGCCCCGCAGCCAGGCGTCCACCGAGTCGGCCATGGCCAGGTTGCGGTCGTCCAGCAGCGCGCGGTAGAAGGCCACCATCTCGGGCTCGTCGCCGGTCTGCTCGGCCATGAAGCGCTCCATGCCGTCGGCGTCGCCGGCCTTCCACAGGGCGACCATGCGCTCGGTCATGGGGCCGATGTCGCCCATCTGGTCCAGCATCTCGGCCATCAGCACGTCGTCCAGCTGGTCGTCCACCTGCAGGAAGAGCTCGAACTGGGCCTCGATGGTCTCGAGCTGGCGGATCGGCGTGCCGGCCTGGCGCGCCTGGTCCAGGAAGTGCTTGTCGATGCCCAGGTTCGGGTCGAAGCCCTGCCGCTGGTACTCCTGCATCATCAGCACCATGGCCACGATGCCGGGCTTGAACTTGCCGTACATGGCCAGGGGCACGCCGCGCTCCCGGGCATAGGCCTCCAGCCGCCCCCAGACCTCCTCGCCCAGCCTGGTCTGCAGGGTCTCGTCGCCGGTCAGCAGCGCCTTCTGCATCATGATCATGGCCGCGGCCTGCTGGTTGGCGGGATCGTCGATGTCCACTTCCACGGCCAGGGCGTCCGCGTCGGCGAAGGCCTGCTCCAGGACGTCGGCCAGGGGAAAGAAGTCGGGCCGGCCCACGTGGACCGAGCCGGTCAGGTGCACGACGGCGCGCTCGCCGGCGATCCGCCACAGGTAAAGGGGATCGCCGGCGGACGCCGGCACCGCCGACGCGGCCAGGGCCAGGGCCAGGGCCACGCAGGCGAACCTCGGGTAGCGGCGCATGGTCCACCTCGGGAAGTGGGGGCCGGCCCCGCGGCCGGCCCCCGGTGCGGCAGGGCTAGCGGTCGCCCTTGAGGTAGTGGTAGATGTCCGCGTCGGTGGACAGCACGAGCGTGCTCTGCCCGTCCAGGACCGTGCGGTACGTCTCCATGGTCTTGATGAACTCGTAGAAGCTGCGGGTGTCGGCCGAGCGGTCGTAGGCCGCGGCGTAGATGCGCGTGGCCTCGGCGTCGGCCTTGCCCTTGATCTCCTGGGCGGTGCGGTAGGCCTCCGAGCTGATGCGCAGCAGGTCGCGGTCCTTCTCGCCGCGGATGCGGAAGGCCTCGCCCTGCCCCTCGCTGCGGAAGCGGTCGGCGATGCGCTCGCGCTCGGCGACCATGCGCTCGTAGACCTTGCGCTGCACCTCGGCCACGTAGTTGATGCGCTTGAACTCCACGTCCAGGATCTCGATGCCCAGGTCGGAGGTGCGCGAGCGCGCGGCGGCCAGGACCTCCTCGCGGATCACGTTGCGGCCCGAGACGATGGGTTCCAGGGTGCTGTTGTCGTCGACCAGCTCCTCGCTCTGCTGCGCCTCGCGGTTGCTGCTGCGCACGACCTCGACCACGTCGTACTTGGCGATGGCGTTGCGCACCTCGCCGTCGATGATGTCGTCGAGGCGGGTCTGGGCGCCCATCTCGTTCTTCAGGCGCTGGAAGTAGAGCAGCGGGTCGGTGATGCGCCAGCGGGCGTAGGTGTCCACCCAGATGAAGCGCTTGTCCCGGGTCGGCAGCTGGTTGGGGTCGCCGTCCCACTCCAGGAACCGCTTCTCGAAGCGGTGCACCTTCTGGATCAGGGGCAGCTTGAACTTCAGGCCCGGGGTGTTCACGGGGTCGCCCACGGGCTTGCCGAACTGGGTGATGATCACCTGGTGGGGCTCCTGCACCACGTACATGCCGTTCAGCAGGATCAGGACCAGGATCGCGACGGGGATGATGATCAGCCTGTTCATGCTACTTCCCCCCTTCGGTCTTGGCCTGGTTCAGGTTCAGCAGGGGCAGCAGGTTCTTCAGGCCGTCGTCCACGATGACCTTGCCCTGCACCTGGGGCAGCACCTGGTTCATGGTCTCGAGGTACATGCGCGTGCGCGTCACCTCGGGCGAGAGGCGGTAGGCCTCGTACAGGGCCGTGAACAGGGCCGCGTCGCCCTGGGAGCGGTTGACCCGGTCCAGGGCATAGCCCTCGGCCTCCTGCACCGTCTGCAGGGCGGCACCCTGGGCCTTGGGGATCTCCCGGTTGTACTCGGACTGGGCCTGGTTGATGAGCTTCTCCTTCTCCTGCTGGGCCTCGTTGACGGCGTTGAAGGCCGGCTTCACCGGGTCGGGCGGGTTGACGTCCTGCAGCACCACCTGGTCCACCTTGATGCCCGTCTCGTACTGTTCGCACAGGGCCTGCAGGGTGACCTGCACCGCCAGGGCCACCTCGGCGCGGCCGACGGTGAGCACCTCGTTGACGGTGCGGTCGCCGACCACGCGGCGCATCACGGCCTCGCTCAGGTCGCGGAAAGTCACCTCCACGTTGCGCACCATGAACAGGAACTTGTAGGGGTCGACGATGCGGTACTGCACCACCCATTCCACCACGGCGGCGTTGAGATCGCCGGTCAGCATGTTCGATTCGCCGCCGAAGTCCTTGGTGGCGTACTGGGAGTTGACCCCCGCGCGCGTGGTGCGGAAGCCGAACTCCTCCTTGAGCTGCCGCTCGATGGGCACCTTCAGCACCCGCTCGATCCCGAACGGCGCCTTGAAGTGCAGCCCGGGGTCGGTGCTGCGCACGTACGCGCCGAAGCGCAGCACCATCCCCGTCTCCTCGGGGTCGATGGTGTAGAAGCTGGTCACCGCCGCGATCAGCGCCAGCACGAGCAGCAGCACCACCCGCACCCCGCCGGCGCGGAATTGCGGCAGCTTGATCTCGGGGATCTGGGGGCCCTGCCCCGGTCCCTTGCCGAAGTTCCCGTCGGTCATCATTCCACCTCGCCGGGGCCCGCGGGGGCCCCTACTGCTGCAGGGATTGTCGATCGGCCCGGACAGGCGCCGGGCCTGGTCACTCCTTGGCCATGTTACACGGAACACACCGCGGCCGAAAGCGAAGTTGGACAGGCCCTACCCGAATGGGCGGGCGGTTATTCGCCGGAGGCGGCCAGCTGCGGCAGGCCGACCGGCCGGGCGGGCCCGCGGGCGGGGAC
>JACZKN010000251.1 GCA_014859985.1 Candidatus Krumholzibacteriia bacterium
GTCCGGGCCCAGGGCCACCGCGCGGGCGGCCTCCGGGTCGGCGACCATGGCGAAGGTGATGCCTGCGGCCGCGGCCGTCTCTCTGGGCGTGGCCGCCCGGCGCGCGCCGGCGGCCTCCAGGGGCGCGCAGCGGGCCGGATCGCGGTTCCAGACCACCAGTTCGAAGCCGGCCTTGCGCAGGTTCAGGGCCATGGGCGTGCCCATGATGCCCAGGCCGAGGAAGCCCAGGGTCGTCATCGTCGTGCTCCTTGCGCCGGGGGAGAAAGCGGCCGCTCCGGGCCATGGTGGCACCGGAGCGGCACGGGGGCAACGCCGGGATCGGTCTAGCGCTCGAGCAGCCCGTTCAGGTCCCGCCGCGGGCGCTGCTTCCAGGCGCCCCGGTGCCAGGCGTCCGACAGCAGCAGCGGCACCAGGGTCGTGGCCTCGCCGAAGACCATCTGCTCGTACGTCGTGTCCACCTTGCCCCAGGAGCAGGCCTCCTTGAGGGTCGAGCCCGACAGGGCGCCGTCGCGCTCGTCCGCGACGGTGATCTGGATCGCGTAGCGGTGCATGGGCCGGTCCTCGCCCAGGATCTCGGTGGCCACCACCACGTCCTGGGTGAAGTTCTTGGGCACGCCGCCGCCCAGCATCAGGAGGCCGGTCTCGGCGTTCTCCAGCTTGATCCGCGTGAGCTCCCGGAAGTCGGCCACCGAGTCGATGGTCAGGTGCTTCCTATTGTGCCACTGGTGGTGGACCAGGCCGAATCCGGCGGAGCAGTCGCTGAAGGCCGGGCAGAAGATGGGCACGCCGTTCTTCCAGGCCGCGTGCACGATGGAGCGGTCGGCCTTCAGGCCCTGCGTGTCCAGGTGCCGGCCCATGGCGTTGATGAACTCGCGGGAGCTGTAGGCCCGGGGCTCGAGGCGGCCGGCGATCTCGGCGATGGTCATGTCGCAGATGCGCAGCTCGTCCTCGTCGATGAAGGTGTCGTAGATGCGGTCGATGGCCAGTTCCCTGAGTTGGTTGTCGTCCTGGTCCAGCCGGCCCTGCCAGTGGCGGAAGCCCAGGCCCTCGAAGAAGTCCTGGTCGACGATGTTGGCGCCGGTCGAGACCACGGCGTCGATCATGTTGTGCTCGATGGCCGTGGCGATGGCGTCCTTCAGGCCGGCGCTCACCAGCGAGCCGGCCAGGGTCAGGATCACCGCGCAGTCCCGGTCCCGCAGCATCATGTCGTAGATCTCCGCGGCGCGGCCCAGGTTGCGGGCCTGGAAGGCCATGTCGGCGTAGGCGGCGACGATCGGCCGGGCGTCGAACGACGTGATGTCCACGTGGCGCACCGGTTCCTTCAGCAGGTCCTTCTTCTCCATCGGGGTCACCTTTCCTTCCTTCACTCGTCGGCGAACGCCGTCATGTAGGCCATGATCTGGTAGGCCAGGCGCGCGGCCAGGAAGTCCGGCGCGCGGTTGCTCCCGCTGGGCATCAGCTCGACGACGTCGAAGCCGACCACCGTGCGCCAGCGGCAGACCTCGCGCAGCAGCTCCACGACCTGGCGGTAGCGCAGCCCCCCCGGCTCGGGGGTGCCCGTCGACGGCATCTCCGAGGGGTCGAGCACGTCCAGGTCCACGGTGACGTAGACCCGGTCGCCCAGCCGCTCGAGCACCGACTCGGCCAGCGCGCCGATGTCGCCGATCTCGTGGGCGTAGTGGATCCGCGAACGGCGGATCCCGCCGACCTCGGCCGCGTCCATGCTGCGGATGCCCACCTGGACGATCTCGCACTTCTCGCGCACCCGGGCCATCACCGAGGCGTGGCTGTAGGGCGTGCCGCCGTAGCTCTCGCGGGTATCGGCGTGGGCGTCCAGCTGCAGCACCGTCAGCCCCGGGTGGGCGCGGCGGGCCGCCTCCACCAGGCCGGCGGTGACCGAGTGCTCGCCGCCCAGGCCGACCACGGCCTTGCCCATGGCGTACAGCGGCGCGGCCGCCGCGAGGATCTTCTCGTAGTTGGCCGCGGGCGTCGGGGCCGGCAGGACCGGCGCCATGGTCACGATGCCGTGCTTCCAGGGCTCGCTGCCGGTCTCGATGTCATACAACTCCATGTTGGCCGAAGCCGCCAGGATGGCGTCCGGCCCCTGCCCCGTGCCCCCCAGCCAGGACACCGTGCCCTCGTAGGGGATCGGCAGCACGGCGAAGCGGGCCGATGCGAGATCCGGCGCTTCCGGCAGGCCGCCGAAAGCGCCGGGGGTTTCGTGCAGTTCCATCGTGTCAGCTTTCTGCGGCGCGGGCCGCCTGGTCAACGGTCGTCGTCGTCCCAGACGACGTCGTCCTGCTCCGTCTCGGTGTCCTCGTCGATCACCTCGTCCCCGGGGTCGGCGTCCTCGTCCTCGACCCCGTTGTTCTCGACGTCGAGGTCCTCCTCCCAGTCCCAGACGACCTCGTCGGGCCGCTTGGGCTTGACGGGCTTCTTCGCGCGCGGCTGGTCGTCCCCGCGCTCGGGCTTCGGCTGCCAGCTGCGCTTGCTGGGCAGCTTGCGCTCCTCTTCCTCGAATTCCTTGCGCGGCGCCATGGGTACCCTCCTCGGTGCACCTCTGGGTCGGGGACGCGGCCTCAGGGCCCTGCGCCACGTTGCTGCGGCCGGTCGCGGGCCGGCCGCAGCCGAGTCCGCGGCGGGCCGGAATGTAGATGCATCCGGCCGGCGGTGTCAAGCTGCCCGGCCAAATGCGGACGGGGCGGCCGCAGCCGCCCCGTCCGGCCGGGCCGCGGGCCCGGCGCCGGGTCCGTCCGGTCTAGACCACGCCCTGGTCCAGCATCGCGTCGGCCACCTTCAGGAAGCCCGCGATGTTGGCGCCGGCGTCGTAGTTGCCCGGGACGCCGAACTCCGCGGCGGCCGCGACGCAGGCGCCGTGGATGTTCTTCATGATGCCGTGCAGGCGCTTGTCCACCTCCTCGCGGCTCCAGCCGATGCGCATGCTGTTCTGGCTCATCTCCAGGCCGCTGGTGGCCACGCCGCCCGCGTTGGCCGCCTTGCCGGGCGCGTGCAGGATGCCCTTGGCGTGGAAGAGGGCGATGGCGTCCGCCGTGCAGGGCATGTTCGCGGCCTCGACCACGCACTTGCAGCCGTTGGCCACCAGGGCCTCGGCGTCCGGCTTGCGCAGCTCGTTCTCGCAGGCGGTCGGTACCGCGATGTCGCAGGGCACCTCCCACGGGCGCTTGCCGGGGATCCACTCGACCCGGTACTTGTCCGCGTAGTCCTTGGCGGGCCGCCGGTGCACCGTCCACAGCTTCATCAGGAAGTCCAGCTTCTCGCCGCTTATGCCGGCCGGATCGTGGGCGTAGCCGTACTCGTCGCCGATGGTGACGACCTTGCCGCCCAGCTCGTTGACCTTCTGGATGAAGAACGTGCCGACGTTGCCGTAGCCGCTGATGGTGACGGTCTTGCCCTGGAAGTCGAGGCCGCGGGTGGCGAGCATCTCGGCCGCGAAGTAGGCGGTGCCGTAGCCGGTGGCCTCGGGCCGCATCAGCGAGCCGCCCCAGTTCAGGCCTTTGCCCGTCAGGACGCCGGTGAACTCGTTCTTCAGCTTCTTGTACTGCCCGAAGAGATAGCCGATCTCGCGCCCGCCCACGCCGATGTCGCCGGCCGGCACGTCGGTGTTCGGCCCGATGTGGCGGAACAGTTCGCTCATGAAGGCCTGGCAGAAGCGCATCACTTCCAGGTCGCTCTTGCCGCGCGGGTCGAAGTCGCTGCCGCCCTTGCCGCCGCCCATGGGCAGGGTCGTCAGGCTGTTCTTGAAGGTCTGCTCGAACGCCAGGAACTTGAGGATGCCCTGGTTGACGCTGGGATGGAAACGCAGGCCGCCCTTGTAGGGGCCGATGGCGCTGTTCATCTCGATGCGGAAGCCGCGGTTGACCTGGACCTCGCCCTTGTCGTCGACCCAGGGCACGCGGAAGGAGACGACGCGCTCGGGCTCGACCATGCGCTCCAGGATCCTCGCCTTGCGGTACTCGGGCCGCTTCTCGATCACCGGCCACACGGACTCGACGACCTCGTGGACCGCCTGATGGAACTCGGGTTCGGCCGGGTTCCGGGCGATCACGCCCTCCAGGAAGGCCCCAGCGTTCTGCAACATGGCCAACTCCTCGTCATGGTACGCCACCTGCCGCTCCGGCCCGGCGCCGTGTCCGGGCCCACACGGGGAAATCATGGAAACCGGCGGTGCCGGGCGCAAGGAATTTCGACGGCGGGAATCGGGACCCGCCGGGGCGCGATTGCGGCCGCGGCCGGTTCCGTGGTAGACTGCCGCAAACGGCACCCTAACCCGATTCCGGAGGTGGATTTTGGACTACCACGATCTGCAGAAGACGCGCGTCACCGACCTCAGGGAGATGGTCAAGGAGAAGCTGCCCGCCGTGCAGGGCGTCATCGGCCTGAAGAAGGAGCAGTTGGTCGATCTGCTGGCCGAGCACCTGGGCATCGAGAAGCCCCACAAGCACGTGGCCGCGGGCCTGGGCAAGCGCAGGATCAAGGCGCAGATCCGCGAGCTGAAGGTCAAGCGCCAGGAGGCCCTGGCCGCGGGCGATCGCCAGCAGCTGCGCAAGCAGCGCCGGCTGATCCACCGCCAGAAGCGCCGCCTGCGTCGCCTGATGCAGCTCGGCTGACGCCGGCGCGTCCGGACGGCGCTCAGCGGTCCCCGTCGGCCGCGGCGCCGTCCGGACGCAGGACCGCCCCGCGCCCGCTGCGCCCGTCGATCAGCACCGTCAGCGGCTCCGGCAGCGTGATCAGCCGCACGAAGTCCCCGCAGGCCTCGTGGGGCCTGGCCATGAGCCACTGCCAGTTGACCCGCCCCTGCCCGTGGGTGGCGTTGACCGTCAGGTATCCCACCTGGAAGTTGGTCAGGTTCTGGAAGAAGTGCGAGCCCTGGCTCGGCGTCACCTTGAAGTCCGCCAGGTCGGTCTCGACGATCACCTGGGCGCCGGAGATCTGGTCCCAGCGCACGGGAATGCCCAGCCAGCGATCGGCCGAGCCCCAGCGGCCCGGGCCGATCAGCAGGTAGGGCCGCGACTCCCGGACCAGGCGGCGGTTGATGCGCCCGATCTCCTCGGCGATCTCCCGGGTCCGGCCCCGGTCGAAGGCCTCCGGCGGCACCAGCAGGACGTCCCGCAGACCGCCGATCCGGCCGTTGCCCAGGGCCGTGTCCGTGACCACCAGCGCGGTCTCCTCCGTCATGACCTCGTCGGGGATCTCCGGCGCCTCGTGGCCCGCGGCCAGGGGCCGGATCTGCAGGAAGCCGAACTGGTGGGGCGTCCCGCGGCCGTCGCCCAGGACCACGGCGAACTCGACCTCCACTTCGGCGCTCATGGTGCGCCGACCCAGCTCCAGCAGCAGCTTCAGGATCTCCGCCAGGGGGAAGACGTCCGACTTCAGGACGTGGGCGAAGGAGACCAGGCGCGTGCCCTGGCGGCCGATGCCGTCGTAGATGGCGTCGTTCTGCGGCGAGTACACCGACCCCACCGCGTCGAGGGTCCCGTGGCGCTCGGCGTCCTCCAGTTCCAGCAACGCGAGGTTGAAATCGTCGGCGGCCACCGGGTAGCGGTCCGCGTCGCTGACGTCCACGGCGAAGAACTGGCGCTGGCTGTTGTCCAGCCATTCGCGGGTGGTCCCGAGCTGGGGCAGCACCTCGGGCCGGGCCGGGCTGAAGCGCAGGGCCTTGCCCCCCTCGGCCACCATGCGGCCCAGGCCCAGGACCACGGTGGCGACCCCGTCCTCGGGCCGCAGGCCCTCGCCCGGGTAGAAGTTGCAGGAGTGGCCCACGCCCGCGAAGTCGGGGTAGTCGTAGGTCTCGTGGCGCTGGCCGACCATCTGCTGGATGATGACGGCCATCTTCTCCTCCTCGATCCGGTTGCTGGTGGCCTCGATGTAGCTCTTGGCCCCCCGCGAATAGGACGAGGCGTAGACCAGCTTGATGGCGTCGCACAGCTGGTCCAGGCGAACCCGCAGGTCCGCATGGCTGTTGGGCAGCATGTAGGTGGCGTAGACCCCGGCGAAGGGCTGGAACTGGCTGTCCTCCAGCAGCGAGGACGAACGCACGGCCAGCGGGTAGCGCACCTGGTCGAGGAAGGCCTCCAGGTCGGCGTAGATGCCTTCGGGCAGCTTGGCCGCTAGGAACCGCGCGTTGATCGCCGCGTCGTCGGTGTCGCCCAGGGCGTAATCGCGCAGGCCGTCCTCGCGCATGAAGGTGTCGAAGACGTCGGTGCCGACCACCGCCGTGGGCGGCACCTGGATGATCACCCCCGGGAAGCGGTTGGTGATGCCGTAGCGGTGCAGCACCGAGTTCATGAAGGCCAGGCCGCGGCCCTTGCCCCCCAGCGAACCGCCGCCGATGCGCAGGAACTTGCTGCTGCCGTCGAAGTGCCGGCGCGAGAAGTCCGCCACCACGCCCCGCTGGCTCTCGGCGCGGAAACGCTCGATGGCGGCCACCAGGTAGGAGCGCAGCTCCTCGCCGTCGCGGAACTCGGAGACCTTGCGCGGGCGGATCAGCGAGGCCAGCCCGAACTCGGTGCGGGCGCGCAGCCAGTTGCTGAAGTGGTCGTGGGCGGCGTGGTGGCGTACCGATTCGACGGGCACGGTGCGCAGCCGGTCCACCAGCTCGCGCAGGTCGGACGCCCGGCCCACCTCCTGGCCCGTGGGCAGGCGGAACACGAAGTCGCCGAAGCCGAAGTTGTCCAGCATGAACTGCCGCAGGTCCTGCAGCAGGGTGCGCGACTCCTTGTGGATGAAGCCGGCGCCCACGTCGCGGGCCTCGGCGGCCAGCTCCAGGTTGGTGGACTGCAGCACCGCCGGCGTGTGGGGATCGACGTACTTGACGCGACGGATGAACTCGACGCCGGCGTCGGCCCGGTGCTCGCCGTCCCAGGGGAAGCGCCCGTCGGAGATGACGCCCAGCAGCGAATCCTTGTACTTGGTGTAGAGGTCCCAGGCCTCCTCGAAGGTCGTCGCCAGCAGGATCTTGGGCCGGGCGCGCAGCCGCAGCAGGCGGTGGCTGAGGTTGATGCCCTCGTCCATCAGGGACTGGGTCTGCTCCAGCACCTCGGTGTAGACCATCGGCAGGTAGGACGAGTAGAAGCGCACCGAGTCCTCGATCAGCAGGATGCAGCGCACGTCGCCGTAGCGCGTGTCGTGCGCCACGTTCATCAGGTCCTCGCAGTACTTGATGATCCCCGTCAGCAGGCGCACGTCGCCGCTCCACAGGAAGAAGCGGTCGATCTGCTGCGCCTCGTCGGCCTCGCGCACGAATTTCAGTTCGCGCGGGTTGAAGGCCAGGTTGTAGACCGGCAGGTCGGGCGCCTTCTCCCTGGTCCGGGCCGCCAGCTCCGAGGCCTCCATGTCCCCCAGCCGCGACATGGTGATCACCAGGTCGAAGCGCCGGGCCTCCAGCAGGTTGAGGGCCTCCTCGCCGTTGGAGGCGCGGGTGACGTGGGGCGGGAAGCTGAGGTTCAGTTCCCGGTACTCGCCCAGCAGCAGCTCGGTCAGGCGCCCGCCCTCCTCCAGGGTGAAGGCGTCGTACAGGGACGCGACCAGGAGCACCTCCTGGACCCGGTGGGGCATCAGGTGGCCGAAGCCGCTGAAGCGGCCCTCGGCGGCAGCGGCGCCGTTGGAGAGGGGGAAGTCCTTCATGGGCGCCACGCTAACCCAAGGCGCCCCATGCGGCCAGCGGAATCAGAACGCGAAGCCGAAGGCCAGGCGGGCCCCCGCCGGCGTTCCGCCGCCCGGGCCGCCGTTTCCCGCCAAAGCAAAGGAGCCGGCCCCGAGGGGCCGGCTCCCCGCGCCGTCGCCGACGCCGCGCCTAGGGCTTGAACTCCACCCCCTGGGCCAGGTGCACCTCGCCGCCCCAGTTGATGGTGTTGGTCTGCCGCCGCATGTAGGTCTTCCAGCAGTCGGAGCCGGACTCGCGGCCGCCGCCGGTCTCCTTCTCGCCGCCGAAGGCGCCGCCGATCTCGGCCCCGCTGGTGCCGATGTTCACGTTGGCGATGCCGCAGTCGCTGCCCAGGTAGCTCATGAAGGCCTCGCCTTCGGCCACGCTGTCGGTGTAGACCGCGGAGCTGAGGCCCTGCGGCACGCCGTTGTTCTGCTTCAGGGCCTGCTCGAAGCGCCGGTACTTCATCACGTACAGGATGGGCGCGAAGGTCTCGGTCTGCACGATGGGCGCCTTGTTGTCGATCTCGATGATGGTCGGCAGCACGAAGGTCTTGCGGCCGAAGGGCGCCAGCACCTTGCCGCCGTACAGCAGCTTGCCCCCCTGCTCCTTGGCCGCCTTGACCGCGGCCTCGTAGTCGGCGACCGCGCCCTCGTCGATCAGCGGGCCCATCAGGGTCTTCGGGTCCAGGGGGTCGCCGATCTTCACCTTGCGGTAGTTGGCGATGAGCTTGCCCATGAACCTCGCATAGATCTTCTCGTGGATGATCAGCCGCCGGGTCGAGGTGCAGCGCTGGCCCGCGGTGCCCACGGCACCGAAGAACGCGCTGGCCAGGGCGCCGGTCAGGTCGCACTTGTCGCTGATGATGATGGCGTTGTTGCCGCCCAGCTCGAGGATGGTGCGGCCCAGGCGCTGGCCGACGATGCCGCCGATGCGCTGGCCCATGCGGGTCGAGCCGGTGGCGCTGATCAGGGGCACGTCGTGGTCGTTCACCAGCTTCTCGCCGATGGTCGCGCCGCGGCCGATCGTCACGCAGCTCAGGCCCAGGGGCAGGCCGTTGCGGGCGAAGACCTCGCTCACGATGTTCTGGCAGGCGATGGCGCACAGGGGCGTCTTGCTCGAGGGCTTCCACAGGCAGCTGTCGCCGCAGACCCAGGCCAGGGCGGTGTTCCAGGCCCACACCGCCACCGGGAAGTTGAAGGCGCTGATCACGCCGACCACGCCCAGGGGGTGCCACTGCTCCATCATGCGGTGCTTGGGGCGCTCGCTCTGCAGGGTGGGGCCGCTGAGGTTGCGGGACAGGCCCACGGCGAAGTCGCAGATGTCGATCATCTCCTGCACCTCGCCCTGGCCCTCGGTGAGGATCTTGCCCATCTCCAGGCTGACCAGGGCCGCCAGGGGCTCCTTCTTCGCGCGCAGGGCGTCGCCCACCTGGCGCACGATCTCGCCGCGGCGCGGGGCCGGCACGGCGCGCCAGGCCAGGAAGGCCTGCTTGGCCTCCTTCATGACCCTGTCGTAGTCCTTGACGCTGGCCTGCTCGATCTTCGCCAGCAACTCGCCCGTGGTCGGGCTGCGCGACTCCAGCCAGTCGCCGCTGTCGGCGAACCAGCCGCCGCCGGTACTGGCGCCCTGCAGGCGCGCCTTCAGACCCAGTTCCTTGAAGATGCGGGCCTTGGTCATCCCGGTCTGCTTCGCCATGATCGCATGCCCTCCGCTCGGCTGGTGGTATCGGATCAGCTTCAGAACGTCGTCGTCTCTTCCGTGCAAACGATGCCCAGGCCGGCCAGTTCGTCAAGGACCGGCCTGTAGATTTCCGGGTGCACCGGCCGCAGCACCCCGTAGAGGGGGACGCGACCCGCCAGGATCAGCCGCGCGGCGATGGCCGCGGGCAGGGAGACGGTGCGGGCCATGGCCGTGTCGCCGCAGGGGTCGCCGCAGGCCACCAGGGAGGAGGTCACGCGCTCCTCGTGGCCGTCGGGGAAGCGGGCCTGGAACTCGTGGTGCATGACCACCATGTCCCGCTCGCCCGGGGCGTAGGCCAGCTTCGCCAGCATGGCCTCGCCCAGCACGTCCAGGGGCGCCAGGCGGTCGGCCGCCAGGGGTACCTCGTCGCCCAGGCCGAGCCAGGCCAGGTTCGACGGCGGCAGCGCCTGCGGGCACAGGCCCATGCGGCGGGCCGCGGCGGTCCGCAGGTCCTCGCTGGGCCCGGCGCCCAGCAGCCGGCGCACGTAGGCGCCGCGGGTCATGCCGGCGCAGTCCTGGGGCTCGAGGTCCAGCAGCCCCGCCTGCCGCAGGTGGAACATGGTGTCGCACCAGCCCGGGTTGCGCAGGGTGCCCCTGAAGAGGGTGCGCAGGCCGTCGCCCAGGCCGTAGATCTCCCGGTAGGCCAGGGAGTCGCGGTTGGGGTAGGCCTCGAAGTCGCCCCCGCCCGGCACGTGCAGCAGGTGCATGTCCCGGAACAGCCGCTCCGGCGCAACGGACACCTCGCGCCCGTCCTTCAGGTACACCGCGCCGTTGCGGCTGGCCAGCAGCACGCCCCGCGGCGACCAGGAGAACTTGTAGCCGAAGGGGTTGTCGTTGGCCTCGGGGGCGGGCAGCCCGCCGCAGCAGGAGCGGAAGGAGGTCAGCACGCCGCCGCGGCCCTGCAGGTCGTGGACCACCCGCATGGCCGACATGTGGTCGATGCCCGGGTCCAGGCCCAGCTCGTTCAGGAACACCAGGCCGGCCTTCCGGGCGTCCGTGTCCAGGGCCTGCATCTCCGGAGCCACGTAGCTGGCGGTGACAAGGTGCTTCCGGTGGGCCAGGCAGTGCCGGGCCACCAGGGGATGGAAGGCGTAGGGCACCAGGCTGACCACCAGGTCGTGGCCGGCGACCAGCACGCCCAGGGCCGCCTCGTCCCCCAGGTCCACCGTCAGGGGCGTGCCCGCGGGGTGGCCGCCGATCAGCCGCGCCGCGTCCGCCTGCACCAGGCTGGTGACGGTCAGGCGGTGGCCGTGGGCCAGCAGGTCGCGCACCAGGGGCCCGGCCACCATGCCGGCGCCCAGCACCAGGATCGAGCTCATGCCCTTCCTTCCCGGGATCCCCGGCGGCGTCAGCGCGCGCTCCGCTCGAGGACTTCCTTCAGGTACGTATAGGCCGGCGCCAGCTCGCCGCGGTGGGCGATCACGGCCTTCTTCAGGTGTGGCGGCAGGTCCAGGCCGGCGAAGTCCCGCGCGAAGTCGGCCCGGACGAGCGCCGGCACCATCGTCCGCAGCACGTGGCTGAAGTGCTCGGACGATTCCCGCGGCAGCTCGCAAGGCAGGTTGTCCACCGACATGACCACCGGGCCGTCGCCCTCGACGCCGTCGCGCAGCTCGCCGGTGGCCGCCTCGTACACGTAGCACGGGTTGTCCGGCGCCGGCGCCTTGCGGGTGATCTCGATGCTGCCGTCGATGTCGCAGCTGATGTCGCCGATCACCTGCAGCCGCGGCCGCGCGCCGCCCTGCCAGGCCTGCTTGACCCACTTGCGGGTCACCAGGCGGGGGTAGCGGTCCTCCCAGTAGATGGTGTTGACCAGCAGGTCCAGGTAGGGCAGATGGCGCTCGAAGATCCCCCGGTAGTTGGCCGGTCGCTGGTAGTAGTCCTGCAACACGAAGTGGGCCTCGGCGGCGCGGGGCTCGACCATGTGCTCCTCGCGGAAGACCACCTGCAGCAGCGGCCCGGCGGCGGGGTCGGCCGCGGCCGCGGGCAGTTCGTCGGGGGTCACCTCGCGCACCGGCAGCCACTGCAGGATGTGCCGGCAGCCGCGGGCCACGTTGCCGTAGCCGGCGATGCCGACCACCACGGGCCGGCCGTCGCCCCCCAGGCCCCGCGCCGCGACGGCTTCGCCCAGCTCCCGCAGGTGGGCCTCGGCCGCGCCCAGGTTCGGGTACTGCCAGGCGTGGCGGAGGTCGGCCAGGGGCGTCGCGCGGCCCAGGTGCTGCAGGCGCAGGCCCAGGGCCCGCAGGCTCTCGATCATGCCCGCGTAGCCGGCGTGCACGCTGAAGAAGATCAGCCGGCGGTTCTGCTCGTCGGCGATGCGTTCGTAGTCGATCAGGGTGGCGCCCACCTCCAGGATGTGGCGCAGCATGGGCATGTTGCGGGCCTGGCCCTTGACCGTGTGGGAGAAGAAGACGTACACCTTGCGGCCGGCAAGCTCGGCGACGGGCATCTCCTTGACCGCCAGCACGATGTCCGCGGATGAGAGATCGCGCTCGACCGCCGCCCCGGCGGCGGCGAAGTCCGCGTCGGCGAACACGCGGATGGGCGAGGGCTGCACCACGAACTCCAGGCCGTGGTCGCGCACCAGGTCGGCCACGTCGGCCGGGACCAGGGGCACGCGCCGCTCCCACTCGTTCTTGTCTTCCCTGCGGATGCCGATGGTGACGGCCATGCTCTTCCCTGCTGCCGAAGGAACCGAGAAAGCGTCGTCTGCCCGGCCGTCCCGCGGCGGCACGGTAGAGCCCGGACGGGTGCGCATAAGCTAGGCGGCGGGTTTTGAGGAGTCAAGATCGACCGGATGGCCCCCCTTGCCATCAACTCCGGCGGTGACAGGAACTTTCCCTTCCGCTAGGATCCCCCGGTCACGCGGCGGCCCGCTGCCGGACGCCGCCGTCCGCGCTACCACAGAAGGAGCACGACGATGGCCGCCAACCCCCATGTCACGCCGATCAAGCTGGCCCTGCGCTACCTGGGCCGCACCTGCAGCGTCTTCGGCGAACAGGACTCGGGTTACGCCCCCGTCCCCGGCCAGTTCACCGTGGCCCAGCACGTGGCCCACGTGGCCCAGACCATCGACTGGTTCGTGGAGGGGGCCTTCCGTCCCGAGGGCTTCGACACCGACTTCGCCCTGCACCAGGCCAAGGTCCGCGACGTCCACTCCCTGGCCGAGGCCATGGCCTGGCTGGCCCGGTCGGTGGACGACGCCGCCGCGGTCATCGAAAGCAGGACGCCCCAGGAGATGGCCGCGCCCATCGCCCCGGGCCCGGTGATGGGCGGGCTGCCCCGCAGCAGCATCAGCGGCGGCATCGCCGAGCACACGGCCCACCACCGGGGCGCCCTGGCGGTTTACGCGCGGCTGCTGGGGTATGCGCCGCCGATGCCGTACGCGGATTGAGGCGGCGAGCCGCGGGTCACGGCACGTCGGGCAGCACCGCCTCCAGCAGGGTCCCCCAAAATTCGGAGGCGACGAACGCCTCGCTGCCGGCCCAGGGCGCCCTGCTCGCCGCCACGCTGCGCTCCTGCCAGGCCACCGGCCCCACCCCGGGCGCGAACCACATGCGCGCTCCGACGTAGTGCCGGTAGGTGCCGCCCTGGTAGTCGTCGGTCTCGCCCAGATCGTAGCGGTAGAGCACCTCCACGACGTCCCGGTGGACGGTCCGGCCGACGCGGCGGTCGGCGACCGACCAGATCCGCGCGCGCAAGGCGCGGGACCAGGGGAGGATGCCGGGGGGCCAGGAGTGGGTGAATTCGGATCCGGGCACGAGGCTGCCCGCCAGGTAGACCCAGGCAGGCCCGTCGATGACCGAATTGAAGCGGCAGTAGGCGCTGTCCAGGCGGGCGAAGGCCGTGCCGCTGCCGCCCAGCAGCATCGGCCGCGGGGCGATGGCGCCCCACGAGGCGGCGGTGTCCGGCGGCATGGGTTCCGCCGTGCCGACGATGACCCGGGCCGGCACCCCGTCTCCGGTGATGGTGTCGCCGGCCAGGGTGAAGGTGTAGATGTACGCCAGGCGCTCGGTCACGGCGCCGGGCGCGGCGCGTTCCAGGTCGGCGTGCAGCGCCTCCATCGACGGCAGGGTCTGCGGCAACACCAGCGTGCTGTCGACCGCCGTCGTGCCGGTCACCTCGTAGGTCCAGGCCGACCCTTCCGCGTGGGGCCAGATCTCCCCTGGGGTCGGCGCCGGCCGGCCGCCGCCGTCGTCGCTGCAGGCGGCCAAGGCCAAGACCACCGCCAAGGCCAAGGCGGCCGGAATCGCCGCCGCAGGGATCCGCTTCGTCGCCATCGTCCGGCCTCCCCGTCCCTGCTCAATCGGCTTGTGTCGCACCCACGAGATCCATCACGTAGTCGATGACCAGCGAGGCCTGCGGCCCCTGGACGGAATCGTCCCTGGCCAACAGGTGCCGCTCGCGCCCGCTGATGGGTCCCACGCCCGGGGCATACCAGGTCAGGGCCGTGAAGTATGCGCGGTAAGGTCCGGTCGGGTCGCCGTCCTCGTCGGTGCCCCACTGCTCGCCCAGGTCGACCAGGTACATGCATTCGACGACGTTGCGGTAGGTGCGCCCGCCCACGGAGCGGTCGCCGCGCGACCAGATGCGGCCGTGGAGCCAGATGTCGTCGGCGAGCATGGGGACCAGCCGCAGCGAGAACTCCGTGCCCACGGCGAGGCTGTCCTCCAGGTACACCCAGCTGTGGGCGGTGTCCAGGTCGCCGTAGCCGAAGTAGCCGCTGTCCTCGTAGGCGAAGGCGTAGCCGCCCAGGAAGAACGGGGCGACGATGTTCGTCAGCTCCTTGGCGGCCGGGCCGAGCCTGTCCGCCAACGCCGCGCGCAGGTCCGGGCGCCCCCGGACGATCAGGTGCAGCAAGCGGTCGCCGCCGCCGCCGGCGTCCACCGGGCGCTGGGCCTTAAGCGCCGGCCAGGCCAGGTAGAAGGTCTGGGTCACCCGCTGGGCCTGCACGCCCGATTCGGTGAGGACCTGGCCGTCTAGCGCCAGCCGGTACATGCCCGCCGCCGAGTCGCCGGGCACGCCGGCGGGCGGTGCCAGCAGCGCGTCGCGGAGATCCGCCAGGGCGGGCAGGGGTCCCATGAGCAAGTCCGGATCCAGGGGGTACTCGGCGTACGTCCCCTCGTAGGTCCAGGCGTTGCCGTCGGCGTGGGGCCAGATGTTGGCCATGGTCGGCGAGAGCGCGGTGTCGGGGCAGGTAGGGCAGTCGTCGTCGCACGCGGCGAACGCCAGCAACGCGACGCAGGCACCCCCCGCCAGGATGATCCGGAGCTTCATGGGATCTCCTCCTCTTGCGGCATGGGGCGGGGTGACAGGCCGAGCTTACCGCGCCGCGCAGGGCCCGGTCAAGCCGCCACCCGCTACCACCAGAACGCCGGGCCGGTTCCGCGGGGGAACCGGCCCGGCAACGGGCGGGGCGGCCGCCGCCTCGCTACAGTTGCAGCCGCGTGATCACCGCGTACACCACCGGCAGCGCGATCCCCAGGCCCATCATCACGCCCCCGCGCCCCTTGAGCCCCTTGCGGCCGTTGATCAGCCACGGGCCGGTCATCGCCAGCACCAGCAGGATGCCGGCGTAGGCGTCGGCGATGCCCGTCCAGGGGGCCTTGCCGCTGTTGAGGTGCATGAAGTTGACGTCGAAGAACAGCGGCCGCTTGGCGAAGCCGTGCTCGCCCACCGCACCGGTGGCGAGGTTGACGTCGTACTGCCCGCCCTCGACGAAGACCTGCAGCACCTCGGTGCTGGCCCGCCAGACGCCCTTGACCGGCACGGTGACGCCCAGCCGCTCCAGCACCACCGGCTGCACCTCGAGCGTGGGCCCGGTGCCCGGCGGCTCGATGCTGCGCTCGACCAGGGTGCGCTCGTAGTTGGCGTCCCAGTGGTGGGCGTGGTTGACGGCGATGCCGCTGATGGCGTAGACCAGCGTCAGCCCCACGGCCAGGAACCCCAGCTCCCGGTGCAGGGTCCGGCAGACCTTCCGGAAATTCCGCATCGCCCGGCTACTTCGTGGTGGCCACGGCGCCGGTGCCCGCCAGCGCGTACAGGGTCTTGCAGGTGGTCACCGCGTCGGGGTCGTAGTTCTCGTCGCCGTGCTTGCGGGCCTCGGCGGCGCACACCGCCTTGGTCTGCTCGAGCGTCAGCTCGTTGGCCGTCCACACGCCCTCGGCGATGACCTCGTCGCCCACGATCTCGGGCGGGAAGACGATCACGCCGTCGGGCACCTGCACCCGCACGACCTCGCCCTCCTTGTCGCCGGCGACGTTGATCCAGCAGCCGCGGTGGGCGCACACGCCCACGGCCATGCCCTTGACCCGCAGGGTCTTGCCGATGAAGGCATCGGGCTTGGCCAGCAGTTCGCTGACCAGCACGGTCTCGGCGCCGGTGACACCCTTGCCGTAGGTCTTCTCCCCGGCTAGGGCCCCGCCGGCCAGGGCCAGCACGAACGCGGAAACGAGCAGTACGGAAACGGTGCGCATGGCGGTCCTACCTCACGGTTGAAGACGATGGTGCGGCCGCCGCGGACGCCCGGAAGGCGGCTCCCCGGTGCAATGGTGGGATATCGGCGGCCGGTTTTCAAGTCCGGAGCTCAGGCGAAGTTCCGGGGCAGCGCCCGCCGGAAGCCCCCGGCCAGCCCGCTGCGCCAGTTGACCCAGTTGTGCCCGGCGTTGCGGGTCACGAGGGTCACGTCGGCGCCGGCGCCGCCCAGGGCGGCCGCCAGGCGCCGGTTGCTGCCGATCAGCCATTCGAGGGTCCCGCAGTCCAGGTGCCAGCGCAGCCCCTGCGGGTCGCCCGCCCGGACCTGGGCCAGGAAGGCCTCCTGC
Organism: Candidatus Krumholzibacteriia bacterium; assembly: GCA_014859985.1. GTDB lineage: Bacteria > Krumholzibacteriota > Krumholzibacteriia > LZORAL124-64-63 > LZORAL124-64-63 > JACZKN01. The sequence goes on from JACZKN010000251.1 coordinate 16,225, forward strand.
CCGGCGAAGGGGTCGCGGGTCTCCGGCGAGAACAGGAACGCCCCGGACTGGGTCACCACCGTCTGGAAGAGGTCGCGCCGCTCCCAGGCCAGCTGGGCGCTCAACAGGCCGCCCAGGCTGGCGCCCCAGGCGGTGCGACGGCCGTCGCAGCGGCAGCGGGCCTCGGCCGCGGGCAGGGCCTCCTCCAGCAGGAAGCGGCGGTACCTGCCGTTGAAGAAGTACTCCTGCGTGCGCTCCTGCGGGGGCACGAAGACCAGGTGCGCCGCGGCCACCTCGCCCCGGGCATGCAGCCGGTCGTAGACCTGGGGCGTCCTGCCCCAGCCGAAGTAGGCCTTGCCGTCCTGGAACAGCACCAGCGGCAGCTCGGCCTCGGCCAGGCCCGCCGGCGAGTAGACCAGCAGCCGTCGCCGCTGGCCCAGGACGCGCGACTCGACCTCCAGCTTGAGCACGCGGCCGCGGGGCCGCGCGCCTGCGGGGTCGGCGTCCGGGTCGGGCCGCCAGGCGGGGCCGGCCAGGTTGCTGGCGTACTCCCACCACGGGTTCAGGCGGGGGTTCGGGTTGGCGGGATCGGGGTGGCGGTCGCCGGCGGCGTCCTGCCAGGCGTACTCGAAGTAGGCGTCGTCCGGCAGGTCGAAGGGGGCGAGCTCGGCCACCGGCAGCGGGCGGCGCTGCCAGTCGGTGAGGTCCGAGAGCAGGTGCGTGGCGAACCGCGGGGCCTGCAGGACGACGCGCATCAGGTCGCCAGGTCCCGGCCCGTCTTGGCCTTGAGGGTGGCCACCTTGCCCTCCAGCCGGCCGCCCGGCCCCCGGCGGGCGTCGATCTTGATCTGGCAGGCGATGCGCCCGCAGTCGACGGCCATGGCCTCGTAGCAGCGGGTCACCACGGCCATGACCTCGTGCCACTCCCCCTCCAGGGTGGTGCCCATGGGGCCCAGGCGGTACGGCAGGCCGCTGTCGTCGATGATCTCCAGGTTGCGCTTCACGTAGTCGCTGACGCTCTCGCCCTTGTCGGTCGGATAGAGGGAGAATTCCAAGAGCACCATCGCGCGCCTCCTAGGTTTCGGGGTCGGAGAGCCGGGCGCGCTTGGCGGCACGCTTGCGCTCGTTCTCGTCGAGGATCGACTTGCGCAGCCGGATCGACCTGGGCGTGCACTCGACGTACTCGTCGCGGTTCAGGTACTCCAGGGCCTCCTCGAGGCTCATCTTCAGCGGCGGGGCGATCCGCATCTTGCGGTCGCTGCCGCTGGCCCGCATGTTCGTCAGCTGCTTGGCCTTCTGCGCGTTGACCAGGACCTCCTCGTCCTTGCTCGCTTCGCCGATGATCTGGCCGGCGTAGAGGTTGTCGCCGGGCTCGACGAAGAAGACGCCGCGGTCCTGCAGGGCGTCCAGGGCGAAGGCCACCGCCTTGCCCGCGTGCATGCTGATGATGCTGCCGGTGGTGCGCTCGGGGATCGATCCCTTGAAGTACTCGTACTGGTGGAAGCGGTGGTGCATGACGATCTCGCCCCCGGTGGCCCGCAGCATGCGGCTGCGGAAGCCGATCAGGCCGCGGCTGGGGATGTGGAAGGTCAGGTGGGTGCGCGGACCGCGCTGGTCCATCGCGACCATCTCGCCCCGGCGCGTGGCCGCGTACTCGATGACCGTGCCGGCGAACTCGCCGGGCACGTCCACCGAGAGGACCTCCACCGGCTCGGCCTTGCGCCCGCCGATCTCCTTGTAGATCACCTGCGGCTGGCCCACCATGAACTCGAAGCCCTCGCGCCGCATGTTCTCCATGAGGATGGACAGGTGCAGGATGCCGCGGCCGGAGACCTTGAAGGTGTCCGCCTTGGCGGTGTCCTCCACCCGCAGGGCCACGTCGCGCTCGGTCTCGCGGTACAGGCGCTCGCGCACCTGGCGGCTGGTGACGTACTTGCCCTCCTGCCCGTAGCCGGGCGAGTCGTTGGGCATGAAGCTCATGATCAGGGTCGGGTCGTCGATGGCGATCAGGGGCAGCGGCTCGGGACGCTCCGGGTCGGCGATGGTGTCGCCGATGTCCGGACCGTCGAGGCCCTCCACCGCGCAGATGTCACCGCAGGTCACCACGTCGGCCTCGGTCTTGCCGAGGTTGTCGAACACGTACAGCCGGCGCGCGATGGTGCGCACCTGGCTGCCGTCGCGCTTGAGCAGCACCACCGGCTGCTTGGCGCGGATGCTGCCGCGCACCACGCGCCCCACGCCGATGCGCCCCACGTAGTCGCTGTGGTCCATCGCCGCCACCAGCATCTGCAGGGGGCCGTCCACCTGCCGCGGCGCCGGGACGTGGGCGATGATCATGTCCAGCAGCGGCGAGAGGTCGCGGCGCTCGTCGCTCAGCTCGCCGACGGCCCAGCCGTCCCTTCCCGAGGCGTAGACGCCGCGGAAATCCAGCTGCTCGTCGTTGGCGCCGAGTTCCAGGAAGAGGTTGAAGACCTCGTCCAGCACCTCGTGGGGCCGGGCGCTGGGCCGGTCCACCTTGTTGATCACCACCACGGGCTTGAGGTTCAGCTGCATGGCCTTCTGCAGCACGAAGCGGGTCTGGGGCATGGGTCCCTCGAAGGCGTCCACCAGCAGCAGGACGCCGTCGGCCATCTTGAGCACCCGTTCGACCTCGCCGCCGAAGTCGGCGTGGCCCGGCGTGTCGATCAGGTTGATGCGCACCCCGCCGTACGTCACCGAGAAGTTCTTCGAGATGATGGTGATGCCGCGCTCGCGCTCCAGGTCGTTGGAGTCCATGACGCGCTCGCGCAGCTGCTGGCCCTGGCGGAAGACGTGGCACTGGCGCAGGATCTGGTCCACCAGCGTGGTCTTGCCGTGGTCCACGTGGGCGATGATGGCGACGTTGCGGATCTGCATGGCGGTCCTGTCGGGACGGGAGAGGCGGTGCGGCCGGGACGGCCGGGCCCGCGCAAAGCCGGACAAGGATAATCATCAAGGGCCCCGCCGCCAACCCGGGCCGCGGCCGGCCGGCGGCGCCAATCGGACCTTGACGGCCCCTGGAGGCGGGCCCAGAATCGTGTTGTCATCCTACAACAATACACCACCGCCGCCCCGCCGGCCCGCCCGGAGGTCAGCCATGAACCGCACCGCCGCCCTGGTCCAGGCCCTGCGCGACCTGGGCCTGACCCTGACCGAGGCCGAGGTCTACGTGGCCACCCTGGAGGCCGCGGCCGAGGGTCCGGTGTCGGGCTACCGGGTCGCCCAGGGCCTGGGCCGCGACCCGGCCAACCTGGCCAAGGTCATGGCCGCCCTGGTGCGGCAGGGCGCCGTGCGGGTGGTGCAGGAGAAGCCGCGGTTGTACCTGCCGGCGGCGCCGGACGCCTTCACCGAGGGCGTGGTGCGGCGGTTCGCGGAGCGGCGCAGCGAGGCCCTGGAC
>JACZKN010000252.1 GCA_014859985.1 Candidatus Krumholzibacteriia bacterium
GGCCAGGGCCACGGGGGTGGGCGGCGCGCCGTCGGCCGGCGCGGCGCCGTAGATCTCCACGTCGTCGATGGTCCAGCCGTCGGCCGTGACCGAGTAGTCGGTCTCCAGCAGGAAGCGGAAGTGCAGGTCCTGGCCCGCGTAGGCGGCCAGGTCGTACTCCTGGCGCACCCAGGCCGGCTGGGAGCCGGTGAACGAGCCGAGGGTGGTCCAGGGGCCGCCGTCGGCCGAGACCTGCACGCGGCCGAAGTCGTAGTTCGCTTCCATGGTGTAGGTGTGCCAGAAGGCCAGGGCGGCGGCCGGGTACGCGGCCACGGTGCCGAAATAGGTGGACGAGTTGTCGCCGTAGTTCAGCGGCGAGTCGGTGACGGCGTGGGTCGGCGAATGGGCCTTGGCGGTGGTCCAGCCCCAGGTGCCGGTGCCCAGCCAGTTGCCGGTGCCGGACTCGAAGTCGTCGGCCAGCAGCAGCGCCGGCGCGCCCACGCGGAAGGACAACGGCACGGTGAGGTCGCCGCCGTCCAGCGGCACGGTCACCGTGAACTGCGCCAGGTGCCCGTCCGGGCAGGCGGGATCCACGGTGAAGGGGATGGGATCGCCGGCCAGGTCGTCGCCCTCCAGCGGCGCCAGCGCGGTCACCGTGCGCTGGGCGGCTGCGAACTGCACCCAGGGGTCGTCCGAGCGCAGGGTCACCGTCACGCCCGTCAGGCTGGAGAAGGCCGACTGGTTCTCGATGGTGAAGCTGAGCAGCCCCGCCTCGCCCGGCTCGAGGGAGCCGCCCAGGCCGTCGGTGGCCACGGGGGAGTGCACGCCTGTGAAGGGCCCCGCCGCCCGCATCAGGTAGATGTGGGGCCAGAGGTTCTCCTGGAAAAGGGGCCCGCGCCGCGACTCCGGCGGCCAGAAGCCGTCGCTGGAGCTGCCGATCTCGGACGAGAAGCTCAGCACGGCGTCGTGGCCGCCGGTGGCGCCGTACATCCAGTCGAACGTGCCGCCGTTGACCGAGTAGAGGACCGCGCCGGGCTGGCCCGGCTCGTAGCCGTTCTGCGCCGTCATGACCGCGGCCATGTGGGCGAAGGCCGCGGCGTCGGCCGTCGGCGTCGCGGTGTAGCCCCAGGGGTAGAGCAGCAGGTTGCTGTAGGTGTGCACCGAGTCGTGGGTGCGGATCTGCCGGCCGTCGACGAAGGCCATCATCGCCTGCACCTCGGGCTCGCTGCCGGGGGCGGGGCCGCGGTAGGTCAGGCTCGCTGGATTGGGGCTGCTGCCGGAATCGTCGTAGCCCCACATGTAGGGGTAGTTGCGGTTCAGGTCGACGCCGTAGGTGCCGTCGCCGTTGACGCGGCGGTTCTTGCGCCACTGGCCGCCGCCGTCGGGATTGGTGAGCTCGTTGTGCACGAAGCCGTCGGGGTTGACCATGGGGATCACGTAGAGTTCGCGGTTGTCCAGCAGCCAGGTGATCTCCGGGTCGGTGCCGTAGCGCTGCGCCAGGTACTCGGCGAACATCAGCGGGAACTCCGAGGCCATGATCTCGCGGGAGTGGTGCAGGCCGTCGATCAGCACCTCGGGCTCGTCCTCGTCCGTCTCGGGGTTGTCCGAGACGCGGAAGCACCAGATGTCGCGCCCCTCGTGGCTCTGGCCGATGGACCACTTGGCGCTGACCACCTGCGGGTAGAGCAGGTGCAGGCTGTCCATCCAGGCGACGCTCTCGCTGTAGGTGTGCCACACGCCGAAGCCCGGTCCCTTGTCCGGGTAGGCGGAGGCGGCCTCCAGGTCGGCCTCGAGCACGGTGAAGACCAGGCCCGCCGCGCGCAGCCGGGCCAGGTCCGCCGGCGTGGCGATCACCTGGGCGAAGGAGCCGGGCTTGACGTAGGGGATGTCCAGCTCGTTGCGGTGGTCCCGCAGCCAGGCGGCGGCGGCCGGGCCGCTGATGTCCACCTGCAGCAGGGCGTGGGATTCGGCGTCCGCGGCCGCGGACGGGCCCGTGGCGGCGGCCAGCAGCAGCAAGAGGGCCGCGGCGGCGATGATCAGGGCTCTGGACATGGGGGCCTCCGGGGAAAGCGGGGGGTGCTGTGCCCTTGAGGATACCAGATCCGGGCCGGCCGCTCAATCGGACAAGGATCACGGGACCGTGACCGCCACCGACGCGGCGGCCGCCGATCCCCACAGGACCGGCGGCCGCCCCAGCACCGCAGCGGGCCGACGGCCCGCTATTTCATCTTGTCCACCTCGGCTACGGTCTTCTTCACCGCGGCGGCGGAGTTGGCCAGGGCCTTCTTCTCCTCGGGGGTCAGCTTGATCTTGATGATGTCCTCGATGCCGCCCTTGCCCAGGATCACCGGCACGCCCACGAACAGGCCCTTGATGCCGTATTCGCCCTGCAGGTAGGCCGCGACCGGGGTGATCTTGCGCTTGTCGAAGGCGATCGACTCGACCATGTCCAGGGCGCTGACCGCCGGCGAGACGAACGCCGAGCCCGAGCCCAGCAGCGAGACCACCTCGCCGCCGGCGCCGCGGGTGCGCTGCTCGAGCTTCTCCAGCTTGGCGGCCGTGACGAACTGTTCCACCGGCAGGCCGTAGACGCGGCAGGCGCTGCGGATGGGCACCATGGTGTCGCCGTGGCCGCCGAGCACCACGGCCTCGACGTTCTCCACCGAGACGTTGGCCTCGCGGGCGATGAAGTACTTGTAGCGGGCCGAGTCCAGCACGCCCGCCATGCCCATGATCCGCTTCGGGTCGAACTTCAGCTGCTTGAACAGCCGGTAGACGATGGCGTCCAGCGGATTGGCGATGCTGATGATGAAGGCCTTGGGCGCGTACTTGCGGATGCCCTCGGCCACCTGGTCGGTGATCTTCAGGTTGATGCCCAGCAGCTCCTCCCGCGAGGGGAAGGTGCCGTCCGCGCGCATGGTGCGCGGCACGCCGGCGGTGTTGATGACGAAGTCCGCGCCTTCGATCACCTCGTAGGTCTTGCTGCCCTCGCAGTTGACGTCCCTGGCGATGACGGGGGTGCCCTCGGCGATGTCCAGGCACTTGCCCTTGGCGAACTCGGGCGGCTTGACGTCGACCAGGCCGACGTTGCGGGCCAGGCGCCGCGACACGATCTCGTGGACGAGGACGCCGCCGATGTTCCCACCGCCGATGATACCGATCTTGTTGATCATGGGACCCGTCTCCTTGCTGGCTCCACAGGGACACGCGGCCGCGCGGGGCGGCCGCCTGCGCGATACCGGCGCACCGTACCATCATGGCGGCCGCAGGGCCAGCAATTTACCTTGAGACTGCGCGACTTGGCAGGAGAAAGGCGACGAAAGGACACCCGATTGACCCGCTGGGACGAGCGCTACGACCACGAACGCTACTTCTACGGACGCGCCCCCAACTACTTCGTGGCCGAGCAGCTGCCCCTGCTGCCCAAGGGCCGCGGCGTCTACCTGGCCGAGGGCGAGGGTCGCAACGCGGTGTTCGCCGCCGGCCTGGGCCACCACGTGGTGGCCGTCGACGCCAGCGCCGTGGGCCGCCGCAAGGCCCTGGCCCTGGCCGCGGACCGGGGCGTGGGCATCCACTACCACGTGGGCGACGTCCTGGAGAACCCCTGGCACGAGCAGGCCTGGGACCACGCGGTGCTCTGCTACGTCCACGTGGCGCCCGAGCACCGCGCCGAGCTGCACCGCCGCGCGGCGCAGTGCCTCAGGCCGGGGGGCACGCTCATCCTCGTGTCCTTCAGCCGGGCCCAGTTCGGTCGCCCCTCGGGCGGTCCGCCCCGCGAGGACTGGCTCCACGACCTGGCCGAGCTGCGCGGGGAGTTCCCGGGCATCGAGTTCGAGCACGCGGTCGAGCGCGAGGTGGACCTGCAGGAGGGCGTGGGCCACGTCGGCCCGGCGATGGTGATCGAGATGCTGGGGACGAAGGCCTAGCCCGCGGGCCGCGACCGGGGGTGCGGCGGCGGCTCAGCGGCGG
>JACZKN010000253.1 GCA_014859985.1 Candidatus Krumholzibacteriia bacterium
GTTGACCCGCGGTCCTCAGCCCGGCGGCTGCCGGCCCACGGGCAGGGTCATGCAGCGGCAGCCGCCGCCGCCGCGCGCCAGCTCCGAGCCGTCGATGGTGACGATGCAGCGGCCGACCGTGTCCAGGTCGACCGTACCGTCGATCACGTCCCCGGCCGGCACCACGGCGAAGCCCGCCCGGGCCAGGTCCTCCAGGGTATGGGCGTTGCGCCCGTAGCCGATCACCTGCCCTGGCCCCAGGGCGAAGACGTTGGCGCCGCTGTGCCACTGCTCCCTTTCCTGCAGCCAGCGGTCGTCGCGGCCCCCGCAGTAGACCGGCTCCAGCTCCAGACCCAGCTTCGCCAGGCCCGCCGGCAGGGTGCCCTCCTCGGTGATGGAGACCACCCGGCCGCCCTCGACGTGGATGTGCACCACGTCGAAGTGGTGGGTCTGCATGACCACCGGTTCGTAGACCAGGCACAGGTGCCGGTCCAGCAGGGTGAAGACCATGTCCAGGTGGATGAAGGACTCGGGGGTCTTCGGCAGCTCCTGCACCAGGATGTGCCGGGTCCCGCCCTCGCCGCGGAACCGGTCGATCAGGTAGTCCACGGCCCTGGGGGTGGTGCGCGCGCCGATGCCCACGACCAGGATGTCGGGGGCCACGACCAGCACGTCGCCGCCCTCGATGGTCAGGCCGGGCCCGGGCCCCGCCAGCCGGACCGGGTTGAAGGTTGGCGCCCCCAGCCGGGGGTGGTGGTCGAAGACCGCCTCCATGATCCTGGCTTCCCGCCCGCGGACCGGGCTGGCCATGGCGGCGATCAGCACGCTGTCGCCGATGGCCACCGCCGCGTCGCGGGTGAAGAAGAAGTTGTGCAGCGGCGGCAGGGAGTAGCGGTCCGGGCTCAGGAACCGCGAGAGGTTGTCCCGGGTCAGGGGCACGCCCTCGATGAGCAGGCGCGCCAGGTCGTCCGGGGCCTGGGCCAGCAGGTCGTCCGCCAGCTGGGGCACGCCTTCGGCGTCGCAGACGCGGCGCACCAGGCCGCTGCGCACCCGGTCGTTGCCCAGGATGTCCCCCAGCAGCCCCCGCACCGTGAAGACCCGGGCCCGCCGCTGCAGCACCCCCCGCAGCTGGGCGTATTCCTGGCGGGCGACCTCCAGGTTCAGGATGTCGCTGTAGAGGGCCCGTTCGGCCGTTTCGGGGGTCATGTTGGCGACTTCCTGGCCCGGTTCGTGCATGACGACACCGGTCAGGCGGCCGATCTCGGACGCCACCTGGACCTTGAAATTGTCGGACATCATGACCTCCGGCGGGCGGTGGGGCCCCGGGAGCCGGGGCGGGCGGACGGCGGCCGCGCCAGCATAGACCCGGCCGACCGGGGCGGCAACCGCCGCCGCAAAAACGCCCTCAAGTGCCTCGGGCGGAGGCCGATCCCCACCCCAGGACCTTCGCAGCAGGAGGATGGAACGACCATGGGCAGCGAACACCGTCAGAGGCCCCGCAAGAACACCCCGCACCTGGTCAAGGTGCTCGACCTGGACACGGGCAGTCCCCTGGGCCGCGTCGTGGACATCACCGCCGGCGGCATGATGCTGGTGACCAAGCAGCCCGTGACCGTGGGCGACCGCTTCCATTTCCGCATCGTGTTGCCGGTGATGGTGCACTACCGCACCGAGGTGGACGTGGAGGCCGAAGCCGTCTGGACCAGGAAGGACGACAACCCCTCGTTCCACAAGACGGGCTACCGCTTCGTCAACCTGCCCGGCGACGACGGCTACCTGCTCGAGGACGTGATGCACAAGCTGAACCTGGTCGGCTGAATCCGCGGACCGGCGGCGCGGCCGCGGTCCGCCGGGGACACCGCCCGAGCGAAACGGGCCCGCCGCGGCAGCGGCGGGCCCGTTCGTTTGGGTGGTCCGGGCTAGTTGGCCGTCGTCCCGGCCTTGTCGGTCTTGCCCGCGTCCTCGGCCGCCAGCTGCTTGAGGTGCTCCTCGTTCCACTTCTCGGCCGCGGCGAAGAGCTCCGGCAGGGTCCCGGCCTGCCGGAACAGCTGCAGCGCCTCGTGGAGCTGGGTGTCCGCCTCGATGGCCACCTGGTAGGCCGCCTGGGGTCCATGCAGGCGGCGGGCGACCTCGCGGCGCAGGCCGCGCTCGAGGTAGGCGCGGTTGGCGTCCAGCAGCGAGTCGCTCATGGCCAGCTCGAACACCTCCAGGTACTCGTCGATGTTCTCCCGCTCCCGCAGGAACTCCTTGAACCCGTTGAAGTCCCGGTCGCTCGGGCGCCAGTCGACACCCGCCTGCGCGTGGGCGTTGGCGAACTCCACCGCCCAGGAGAAGAGGGCGCCGTCGCGCTCGACCGCCACCTCGAAGTCGGTCAGGAAGTCCTGCGTGATCTCGATGTCCGGCGTGATGCCGCCGCCGCCGTAGACGACGCGGCCGCTGTCGGTGCGGAACTGCTCCCGGGCCGAACGGGGGATCTCCAGCACCTCGGGCGCCGGCGCGAGTCCCGGGTGGCCCTCCGGCATCTCGTCCTCGGCGAAGGCGTCGGCCTCGTCCATCCTCTGCTCCTTGTGGATGGAGCGGCCCGAAGGGGTGTAGTAGCGCGCCGTGGTCAGCTTCAGGGCCTCGTCCTCGTCCAGGCGGAACACCGTCTGCACCGAACCCTTGCCGAAGGAGTCGCGCCCCACCACCAGGCCCGCGTCGTGGTCCTGGATGGCGGCGGCCACGATCTCGCTGGCCGACGCCGACGAGTTGTTGATCATCACGATCATCGGCACCTGGTCGTAGACCTTGCCCCTGGTGCGGCTGTAGTACGACTGGTTCTGCTCGGCGAGGCGGCCCTTGGTGAAGACGATCAGCTGATCCCGGGGCAGGAAGAGCTCGCTGACGGCCTGGGCGGCGCCCAGCAGCCCGCCGGGGTTGAAGCGCAGATCCAGGATCAGGCCCTTCATGCCCTGGGCGGTCAGCTGGTCCAGCTTCGCGCGCAGCTCGTCGGCCGTGGTGCGGGCGAAGTTCTGCACGCGGACGTAGCCGATGTCCCCCATCATGAAGGCGTAGGGCACGCTCTCGATCTTGATGATGTCGCGGGTGATGGTGTAGGGGATCGGCTCGGCCACCCCCGGCCGCTTGACGGTGATGTTGACCTTGGTGCCCCGGGGCCCGCGCAGCTTCTTGACCGCCGCCTGGCTGGTGAAGTCGTAGGCCGACTCGCCCTCGATCTCGACGATCTGGTCGCCGCCCTGGATGCCCATGTAATAGGCCGGGGTGCCCTCGATGGGCGAGACCACCGTGGGGAAGTGGTCGCGGATGTTGATGGTGATGCCGAGGCCGCCGAATTCGCCCTCGGTGGACATCATCAGGTCCTCGTAGTTGACCGGGGGCAGGTAGTTGGAGTGCTCGTCCAGCTCGTCGAGCATGCCCTGGACCGCGGCTTCCATCACTTCCTTGGGGTCCATCACGTCCACGTAGTTCTCGAGGATCTTGTCGTAGACCTCGCTGAGGATCTTCAGGTTCTCGTACTTGTCGCGCCGGCGCTGCTGGGGATCGTCGGTGGCGCGCACGGCCGTGACCGTCGCCCCCAGCACCAGGGCCAGGCCCAGCAGGGCCAGGAAGCGGGGGCGGACGAGACGGCCGCGCGGGGCCGGGCTGTCGGAACTGGTCATGGTCGATCCTTAGGGCTGTTGGCGTCGTTCCTGGCGGTCCGCCGCCGGTTCGAGGCGCCCGCGGCGGGTACCGGGTATCCCGGGATCCGGGGCAGGTCGCACGGAATCACAGATATTTAAGCAAACCGTGTTCCAACCGCCGCAACTGATCCAGGGCCTGCTCCAGCACGTCGGCGGGGGGCGCGGCGGCGTCGATCAGCCGGAAGCGCAGGTCCCCGGAGGCGGCCAGGGCCTGGTAGCCCTCGTGCACCCTGCGGTGGAATTCGGCCGATTCGCGGTCGAGCCGGTCGGTGGCCCGCCGCTTCAGCCGCTGCTGCCCCGCCTCCGGGGGCAGCATGCACAGCAGGGTCAGGTCCGGCTCCAGGCCGCCCAGGGCCACCGCGTTGAGCTGATGGACCAGCTTCTCGCCCAGCCCCCGCCCCCAGCCCTGGTAGGCCACCGAGGCGTCGGCGAATCGGTCGCAGAGGATGATCATGCCCGCCTCGAGGGCCGGCAGGATCTTCTGCCTGACGAGCTGGGCCCGGCTGGCCACCATCAGCAGCAGCTCGGTCTCGGCGCACATGCCTTCAGACGCCGGATCCAGCAGAATGTTCCGGATGCGCTCGCCGATCTCCGTGCCGCCGGGTTCGCGGACCACCAGCGGCTGCTCGCCGCACTCGGCCAGGCGCGCCGCGATCCCCTGGATCAGCGTGGACTTGCCGCTGCCCTCCGGACCCTCGAAGGTGATCAGCAGGCCCCGGCC
>JACZKN010000254.1 GCA_014859985.1 Candidatus Krumholzibacteriia bacterium
CCGCCGGCACCGACCCGGCGGTGGACCAGGAGCTGCGCGAGGCCGCAGCGCTCCTCGAAGGCGCCATGCGGACCCTGCGCCGCGAGATCGAGGACGACTTCCGCACCGATCTGGCCGCCGTCGTGGCCCGCGTCCTGGCCGCCCACGCCGAGGCCGCGGCCGCCGCCGGCGTCACCGTCGCCACCGAAGGGCTGGACGCCCCCCTGTGGTGCCGGGGCGACGCCGACGAACTGGTCTTCGTCCTGGACAACCTGGTGGAGAACGCCCTGCGCGCCATGACGGGCAGCGCCCGGCGCGAGCTGACCCTGCGCGCCCGGCGCGAGGACAGCCTGATCCTGCTGCAGGTGCAGGACACGGGCTGCGGGATCGCGCCGGACGAATGGGAGCAGGTGCTGGAGACGCGCATGTCCACCCGCGAGGGCGGCGGGCTGGGCCTGCCCGAGAGCCGCCGGCGCCTGCGCAAGCACGGCGGCAGCCTGGCCGTCACGGCCAGCCGCGCGGGGGCGGGGACGACGCTCACGGTGAGTGTCGCCCCCGCCCGCGCCCGGGAGCGCGTGTAGGATCACGTGCCTCCCGGGGGTCCCCGCGGATCGAGTGGGTGGGGGGGAGTGCGCCGGCCTCGTCGATTGATGAGCTATCCCCCGCTTCGCGGCTTCCCGGGTGCCGGGAAGCGGGGTCTTTAGTTATAAGGCCTTGATGGCGAGCCGGAATCGGCGCAACTCCCCCCCGGCCCGATGGTCCCTCCGGCATGAATCAGAGGTCCCCCTCACGCACGGAATTGCAAGCGGTGTGCTCCGGGGGCGATTCCTGCGTCGAAAAGCTTACATGTTGCGGTACAAGGAGTTGTGTTTATACAAAACTGAAATGGTAAGAATTTGAAAGCGTCCCATCCGATCATTCCTGATTTTCCGTCGTGACGCCGACGAACGCAATCTTCTGCCAACAAACAAGTTGGACAAGGAACCTGGAGGTGCGCCCGTTCTTGATCAATCGCTCTGATTTGATTGATCAGGTCCCGGCGCCGCCACCCCGGCCGTCCTGCTGGCCGTTCAGCCCGATCTCCCGCATGAACTTGCGGAAGGTCTGCACGGGCAGGCCGCTCAGCTCCGCCGCGCGCTGCGGATCCCCGCCCGCCGCCTTCAGCTGCGCCGGCACGTAGCGCCGCTTGAAGTCCTCCACCACGCGCTCCTTGGCCCCGTGGTAGGGCCCCACGAGGGTGGCGGACTGGGCGTGGCCCACCTGCAGGTCGCCGATGCGGATCACGTCGCCGTCGCAGAACACCACCGCCCGTTCGACGGTGTTGCGCAGCTCCCGGCTGTTGCCCGGCCAGGCGTAACCCTCGAGCAGGGCCCGCGCCCCGTCGCTGAAGCCCCCGATGCTCTTGGCCTGGCCGAGGGCGGCCCGGTGCAGGAACACGGCGGCCTGGGCCATGATGTCCGCCGGCCGCTCGCGCAGGGGCGGGATGTGCAGCTGGAAGCCGGCCAGGCGGTAGAAGAGGTCCTCGCGGAAGCGGCCGGCGGCGATGGCCCGCTGCAGGTCGATGCGCGTGGCCGCCACCACGCGGATATCGACCACCACCTTGCGGTCACCTCCGACGGGCTCGAAGCTGCGCTCCTCCAGGACCCGCAGCAGCCGGGTCTGGAAGGCCTCGCTGCAGGAGCCGATCTCGTCGAGGAAGAGGGTGCCCCCGTCGGCCCGCGCCAGCTTGCCCTGGCGGTTGCCCACCGCGCCGGTGTAGGCGCCGCGGACGTGACCGAAGAGCTCGGATTCGATCAGGGTGTCGGTGATGGCCGGGCAGTTGATGTCCTGGAACGGACCGGACGCGCGGCCGCTGAGGGCGTGCAGGCGGCGGGCCACCAGTTCCTTGCCCGTGCCGCTCTCGCCGGTAATCAGCACCGAGCCGTCCACGTGCGCCACGCGGGCGATGTCCTGCAGCAGCCGCTGGCTGACCGGGTCGGTCACGACCATCTCGCCCCGCAGATCGGCCAGCTCCTCGTGCAGGTCCGCCAGGCGCCGGCGCAGCTCGTCGTCGGCCAGCGCCTTGTCCAGCAGGTTCACCAGCTCGGCGATGTTGGGGGGCTTGGCCACATAGTGGTAGGCGCCGGCCTTGATGGCGCGCACCACCGCGTCGATGTTCTGCCGGTGCGCTCCGGTGAGCATGATCACCGGCGGCGCGTCGTCCCGGACCTGCATGGCCTCGAGCACCGCGAATCCGTCGGGCGCGCTCCCGAGGTCGATGTCCAGCAGCACGGCATCGGGCCGGTCGGCCGCCAGCGCGGCCAGGGCGGCGTTGCCGTCGGCGAGCACCTGCACCGCGAAGCGCCCGCAGAGGAAGGCGGCCAGATCGATGGCGAAGTCGGGGTCGTCGTCCACGAGGAGCAGGCGAGGCTTGGCAACGGACGGCATGCAGGGGACCTCCCGCATCGCCTTCCGGCGCGCGGGTTGCGCCGACAGCGATCGTCTTGGTAGTACGGTGATGCCTCTTGCGATTGGCGAAAACGATCAACCTGAGGCGAGGATACCAGAGGCGGCGGCGGCCGGCAACCGGCGCCCGCCGGCGGGCAGAAAGAAGGCGGCGGGCCCTCCAGGGCCCGCCGCCTGTCATCACCCCGCGGAGGCGGTACCGGCCTAGAGGCTCGCCGTCTCCAGCTTGCTGGCGTTGGCCACCTTCTGCTCGAAGTCGGCCTTCAGGGCCCCGGCGTCCTTGCCGCAGCAGCCGTTGCCCGCGGTCAGGGCCTCGGCGCAGCACTTGTGCATATCGGCCTTCACCGTCGCCACGGCGGCGTAGTAGGCCACCTTGGTCTGGAAGTCGGCCTTCACGGCCTCGGCGTCCTTGCCGCAGCAGCCCTTGCTCTCGGCCAGGGCGGCGGCGCAGCACTTGTGCATGTCGGCCTTGGCGGCAGCCATGGAGGACTCGCAGGCAGCCTTCTGGGCGGGCGTGCACTCGCCGCTGGCCATCTTCTCGGCGCAGGCAGCCTTGTCGCCGGCGGCGACCTTGGTGGCGCAGGCGGCCTTCTCGGCGGCCGTGCAGGCACCCTTCTCGGACGCGACGGCGGCGGTCGCGGTGGCGGCGGTGGCGCAGGCGGCCTTCTCGGAAGCGACGGCGGCGGTCGCGGTGGCGGCGCAGGCGGCCTGTTCGGCGGCCGTGCAGGCGCCCTTCTCGCCGGCGGCGGCGGTCTTGGCTTCGGTGGCCTTGGCACCGCAGCCGTCACCGGCGAAAGCGGACACGGAAAGCAGGGAGGTCAGGGCCAAGGCGGCCACCAGGACGATGGACATGCGCTTCATGGTTCTTCCTTTCGCGACCGGGCGCTCAGCCCGGTCCAGTGCCAGGGGCGCGGGCCCCGTCATTTCCACGGTCGGTGGATGGGATCGGTCCGATTTCCTACCCCTTCAGTATAGGATTGGTTCCCGATTCGGCAAAGCCCCATGTGTAACTTTTTGTGAAATCGCATGATCACCCGTTCGAACCCCGACCCGGGCCCGTTGGTCACACCCGACCGGTCGGCACCGTACACCCTGCGCCGCGGCACTGCGCCCGGCCCCGGGGCGCCCAGAAAGGGAGAACGGCCCATGTTCGAAGTCGAGCGGAACCAGGACCGCCAGGCCGACCCGGCCCTGAAGCACTACCTCAGGACCATCGGCCGCCATCCCCTGTTGACCCGGCAAGAGGAGGCCGAGCTTGCCCGCCGGGTCCGGCTGGGGGACCAGGAGGCCCTGGACCGGCTGATCAACGGCAACCTGCGCTTCGTGGTCAGCGTGGCCAAGCAGTTCCTGGGCCGTGGCCTGGGCCTGATGGACCTGATCGCCGAGGGCAACGTGGGCCTGATCACCGCGGCCCGGCGCTTCGACGAGCGGCGCGAGTTCCGCTTCGTCACCTACGCCGTCTGGTGGGTGCGCCAAAGCATCCAGGCCGCCCTGCAGGAACAGACCCGCACGGTGCGCCTGCCGTCCAACCGCGCCCGCGAAGCCGGCCGCATCACCCGGGCCGAGCGCGCCCTCGAGCAGCGGCGGCTGGGCGCCGTGGCGGACGACGAACTGGCCGAGATCCTGGCGATGGACCCGGCCAACGTGGCCCGGATCCGGGCCGCCTCCCGGGCCAACGTCCCGCTGGACGAGACGCCGGGCGACGGCCGGGCCACCCTGGCCGAGACCCTGGCCGACGGCGGCCGCGAACCGGCCCCCGAGCGCGTGGAACGCGAGGCGCTGGAGGCCGCCCTGGCCGAAGCCTTGGCGGCGCTGGACCCGCGCGAACGGCAGATCATCGAGCGCTACTACGGGTTGGGGGGTACGGGCGGGGTCTCCCTGGAAGAGATCGGCGCCAGCCTGCGGCTTTCCCGCGAGCGGGTGCGGCAGCTGCGCAACCGGGCCTTTGCCCGCATCCGGCAGGGCGCCCGCGGGCCCCTGCTGGCCGAGTTCCTCGGCTGATCAGGGAAGTCCGGCGGCCGGCGCCGTGGTCTTGCCGAGGGGGATCGGTTGCGACACGTTCAGCGCCGGCCGTCCGAAGGGAAGCGGCTGGTTCATCAGGAGGCCGAGCCCGCTGCCGGCCAGGGCGCGTGCAGCATCGGGGGGGCATGTGACCCGATCCGCTGCCCGTCCCTGAACGGCTCCAGGTTGGTCCGGGATCCCGAAGGCGACCAGGTGAAACGGTATCCCGTGGTTAGTGCCTTCCCGGAGCGCGGCATCTCGGCCTCCTGACTTTGGCGTGTTCGAGCCGGACGGGGTGTCGTCTGGCGCGCTCACCAGGGGGAGGAAACGAAAAATCCGAGGGGCGCGCCTGAGGGGTGTCTGAAGGATGGCTGAAGGCCTGCCGGTTTCCGCGGATGTCATTCTGAATCAACGTTTTGACCGAAAACAAATTTTCAGGGATTCCGCGGGGTCAGGGGTTGACCAGCCGCATCAGATCCCCTTCGGCGGGCCCGAGGCGGGGGTAGATCACCGACGAGCCGTCCGGTGCCACGGCCAGCCCGCTGCCGGCGAAGTCCGGCAGGTCCGAGACGATGGCCTCCCGACCGGTCTGCAGGTCGTGGGTCATGAGGAAGGCTTCGCCGGGGGCGCGCATCACCCAGAAGATCTCGTCACCGGCCAGGCGCCAGTTGTGGAGGTCGGCGGGGGCGAGCCCGGGGACCACCGGCGTGTCCGCGCTCGCGATGCCGGGCGGTCCGGTGACGATGCCCCGACCGTCGATCCCCGTCCAGTAGGTGGTCCGCCGCTCCTGATCGCGCGCGAACGCCTCCAGGCCGTGCCGGGGGGGCACTTCCTCGACGATGGCGCCGTCGCTGCGGCGGAATACCAGCACCTCGTGGTGCGGCGAGCCCAGCCACCGCGCCATCACCGCGTCCCCGCCGGGCCACCACCCGACCAGGCTCCAGTCCTTGCCCTCGGGGGTCACGGTGTGCACGGGCCCTCCCCCCGACGGCACGACCGCGACCCGGGATCCCTCCCAGTCCCGCAGGTTGAAAGCGATGAACGCGCCGTCGGTCGACCAGCGCGGCCGGGTCAACGCTGCGTCGCCGACGTCGGTTAAGCGCTGCAGGCCACCGCCCTCCGCGTCGCAGACCCACAGCTCCGGGCTGCCCGAACGGGCCGACACCACCGCGACGCGCGAGCCATCGGGGCTGTACTCGGCCTCGTACTCCCAACGGGTCGAAGCCAGGAACCGGGTGGTCTCCAGTTGCCAGGGCTCCCGGCCCAGGATGCGGACCCGCCACAGGTCCTGGTCCACCCGCACCTGTTCGTACACCAACTCGCCGGTACCGCGGGCCACCGCCGGGTTCCAGGCGAACTCGGTGGATTCGGTCAGGCGACGGGGTGTCCCCTGCCCCGCCAGGGGCAGCTCCCACAAGCTGTAGCTGCCGCCGTGGTCGACGCCGGCCACGAGGCCCTGCCCGTCCCGGGACCAGGCCAGGCCCGCCAGCCCGGTGCGCCCGGCCAGCAACTCGCTCCGGTTGCCGCCCTCCGTGTCCCCGACCCAGAGCGAACTGGTCCCGTCGGCTCCGAGCCCGATCCAGGCCAGACGCAAGCCGTCAGGCGACAAGCGCGGCTGCACCTCGCCCGGTCCGCTCGGCCCGCCGGAGACGAGGTCGCGCACCTCGAGGGTCGCCGGATCGAGCCCCCGCAGCCGATGCAACCCCGTGGCCGTGTCCCGCGCCGCGAAGACCAGCCGCGACCCGTCCGCTGCCCAGTCCAGCCCCACCACCGCGCCGGGCACCGTCAGCAAAGTGCGCTCCGCCCCGCCGATGCTCGGCACCGTGCGGATCTCCGACACCCCGCCCCGCAGCTGCACCCAGGCTACCGTCTGCTCGTCCGGCGCCCAGGCCGGCCAGGCGGCCACGCCGGGACCGCCGCTCAGGCGCAGCGGCGTCTCGGAATTGCGCTGCTTGACCCAGATGCCTTCGGCCTTGCCGTCGGGGCCGGACCAGGCGAAGGCCACCCGCAGGCCGTCGGCGGTGACCGCGGGCTGGCGCTCGTGGCCGGGAAAGGCGGTCAGGGGCACGGCGCGGGCGCCGGACGCCGGCAGAGGCGACGGTTCCCGGCCGTTCCTGGCGGGGAACCAGCGCGTGGCCACGACGATCAGGACCACGGCCAGGCAAAGCAGCGCCACCGAGGCCAGGCCGCGACGCAGCAGCGGCGGGGTGGGGGCACCGACCGCGGCCACCTCCGCAGCCGGGACGATCGCCTCCGGTCCGGGAGGCCGCGGCGCCGGTGCGGCCGGCGGCGCCTCCGGCTCCGCCAGCACCTGCACCGGCGCGATCAGCCGGTAGCCGTTGTTGATGATGGTCTCGATGTACCGCGGCTCGCGCGCCCGGTCGCCGAACACCCGGCGCAGTTCGCTGATCGCCCGGGTGAGGATCTCCTCGCCCACCACGGCGTCAGCCCAGATCTCGTCCAGGAGGTCGAGGCGGCCCACCACCTGCCCGGGCTCGGCCGCCAGGCGCACCAGCACGGCCATCACCCGCGGCTCCAGGCGCACGTCGCCGTCCGGTCCGCTGACCCGGTTCAGGGCCGGCTGGACCGTCCATGCGCCCAGGCGGAACGGAGGGGCGAATCGTGACTGGCGGTTCATCGTCGCGGTATCCGGTTCTTCATGGTGCCTTGGCCGGCGGTCGCCCCGGGCGGCGGACCGGCGACTTGAATATACGATACCGTGCGCCCGGCGTTAACGCCCGACCGGGGCGCCCGGGCGCGCCACCACCGCCCACACCGGGTAGTGGTCGCTGGCCGTCGCCGTGCGCACCACGCCGCGCGCGCCTGCTTCCAGGTCCCGCACCAGCACGTGGTCGAGGACCGCGGCCTGGCCGGGCAGCTTCAGGTAACGGTTGGCGATGGTCGGCCCCGGCGGCAGCCAGAGGTGCCTGAAACCCGCGCGCCTGGCCACCCGCCGCAGCAGCGTGACCTCCCAGTCGCTAACGGTGTTGAAGTCGCCGCCGACGATCACAGGGCCGCTGCCGCCCAGGCTGTCCAGGACCGCCGCGGCCTGCTCGATCCGCTTGTCCTGGTCGACGAGCATCGTGGCCGTATGCACCGAGACCGCCCGCAGCACCGTGCCTTCGCCCAGTTCCACATCCGCCGCCACGGCGATGCGCCGGTGGCCGGTCACCGGCGTAGGGTGGGGCAACGTCAACGGCTCGGGCGCCGTCAGCGGCCACCGCGCCAGCACCGCGTTGCCGAAAGGCTTGGCGTGGTGGGGATGGATGGACGCCAGGCCGTACACCCAGTGCAGGCCGAGGCTCTCGGCCAGGGCGGCGACACCGTCGCGGCCCATTTCCTGCAAGAGGATGACGTCCGCGACCGCGAGCCGCGGGTGGGCGCGCAGTTCGGCGAGGGCCCCCGGCACATCCTCGCCGTACTGGATGTTCCAGGCCACGATGGTCAGGCTGTCCGCCACGGCGGC
Organism: Candidatus Krumholzibacteriia bacterium; assembly: GCA_014859985.1. Lineage (GTDB taxonomy): Bacteria > Krumholzibacteriota > Krumholzibacteriia > LZORAL124-64-63 > LZORAL124-64-63 > JACZKN01. The sequence continues at coordinate 7,892 of JACZKN010000254.1, forward strand.
GGGCGCCGGGCGGGACGGCCGGCCATGGTAGACGGGGGCGGTCTCCGGTGCGTATCCTGTTGTCGTGCCGCAGCCGGCCGCCAGCAGCGCCAGCGCCCCCGGCAGCAGCAACGCGTGCCTTCGCCTTGCCCTCACCGTGTCCCCTTCACGGAGGTTCCGTCCTTGGATTTCGAGTTCCTGGCCCGCCGCCGCCCCCTCGAGGCCCTGACCTGGTCCGCCTACATGGACCTGCTGGCCGCCGAAGCGGAGGCCGCGCCGCCGGCGGGCGACCCTGAGGCGGCCCAGCGGTACGAATACACCAAGCTGAACCTGCACCGGTCCCGCCGCATCGAGCGCTCCTGGCTGCCTTCGGACGAACTGGCCACCCTGCTGCAGACCATCACCGAGCCGGAGCAGTGGGTGGTGCTGACCGAGCCCTGGTGCGGCGACTCGGCCCAGTGCCTGCCCTGCGTGGCGGTGATGGCCGAGCGCCAAACCAACATCGACCTGCACATGCTGCTGCGGGACAAGAACCCCGACATCATGGACCAATTCCTGACCGGCGGGAAGCGCAGCATCCCGGTGGTGGCCATGTTCGATCCGGCGGGACGGCTGGTGGGCCGCTGGGGTCCACGCCCGGCGGCGGCCCAGGCGGTGTTCGACACGGCCGAGCGGAGCGGCGCGGCGAAGCCCGAGATCCTCGAACACCTGCACCTGTGGTACGGCAAGGACCGCGGCAAGGCCCTGGACGCCGAGTTCTGCGCCCTGCTGCGACGGCGCATCGGCGGCGCATGATCCTGCACCGCGACGGCGCGCGCCTGGTGGTGGACAAGCCCTGCGGGCTGTCCCCGGCCCAGGCCTGCGCCTGGCTCGAGCTGCACCTGGGCATCGTGGCGCAGCCGGCCGCCGACCTGGATGAGGGTGCGAGCGGCGCGCTGCCCCTCGCGCTCGCGGCATCCGCACCCGCCCACCTGGCCGTCGTCACCCACCTCCTGCTGGTCGATGCGGCGGCGGCGGACGGTCTGCCCGCGGAGATCCTGCGGGCCGACCCGGTTGCCGGCGCCGACGCCCGCACCCTGTTCCGCCGCCTGGGGACGCGCCGGGTCGC
>JACZKN010000036.1 GCA_014859985.1 Candidatus Krumholzibacteriia bacterium
TGGCAGCTGCTGCAGCGCGCCGGGCCGGCCTCCGCGGCGGCGCCGCGGGGCCGGGGACTCCTGGCCGGCCTGCTCTTCGGCCTGGGCGGGGGCGCGACCCTGCTGGTCCTGGGCGGCTTTTCCGCCCTGCTTGCGGCCAACGCCAACCCACGCCTCAGCGGGCCGGGCATCTCCCTGGGCCACCTGTCGTTCTGGGTGCTGCACGCCGCGTTGATGCTGGTGTCGCTGGCCCTGGCCGTGGTCGCGGTGCGCGCCGCCGCCGGCGGCGGCTGGCCACCCCGGGAGCGCCTCTTCAGCTGGCTCGGGGGGGGCGTTCTCGCCGCGGCCGCGGCTGCCGTGGTGAACTCCTTCGCCCCGGAGCCGCGGGTCGGGCCGGTTCTGCCGGCGGTGCTCGTGGCGGCCCTGTGGTGCCTGGCGCCGGGGCTGGCCCAGCGGTCGGGCCTGCGCCGGCGCCTGGTCTGGCCCGTGGTGATGATCCTGGTCACCGTCTGGAACCACGCCGCGCTTCGGCAGGTCTACGCCACGGCGGAGCGGGCCTGGCTCGAGGGCAAGGCCCAGGTGATCGCCGAGGCGGACACCGGCTGGCGGCGGTTCCTGCTGGGCAAGGTGCTGGAGGACATGTGGGGCCAGGACGCCCCGCGCACGCGGCCCGCCGGGCCGTTGGACCTGTGGCGCCTGGAACCGGCCTGGTCCCTGTGGCAGGGATCGGCCCTGCGCGACCTGGGGATCCCCTGCCTGGTGGAGATCCTGGACCCCGATTCGCGCAGCCTGGCCCTGCACGCCACGGGCTTCATGCGGGACTTCAACTACGAAGTGGTCGAGCGCGGCGCCTGGCAGGACGAGGCGGGCGAGTTCGGCGCTGAAGATCCGGAACTGTACTTCCGCAGCGAACGCCGGTTGTACGCCGGCGGGGCCGAGGAGGTGCTGGTGGGGGAGATCGCCCGCCGCGGCGGTGCTGGGTGGCTGCACGTGGAGATCCCCGTGCGCTCGTGGCGCATCAACACCCTGCTGGCCGAACTGACGGGCGGTCTCGATGCCGAGCCCGGGCAGTACCGGCCGCGCTCGGAGATCGACCGCCCCGTCCTGCTGCTGCACGCGGACGACAGCGGCTGGCTGGACGCCGGCGACACCGGTTTCCCCGGGCCGGGCAGCGAAGCGGCCATGGCCGACCTGCGCAGCGGCGCCCGGGAGTGGGCCGAACTGGACGTGGGCGGCCGGCGCTGGGTATGCCGCTGGCAGCTCCTGCCGCCGGCGGCCCGGCGCAGTGCCGGCGAAGGATTCGTGCTGGGGCTGGCCCGGCCCGGGACATCGGCCGACCTGCTGGACCTGTCGCGGCTGCTGCTGCTGAACCTGACCCTGCTGGCGGTGGCCGCCCTGGCGGTCCAGACCACCCGCGCGCTGGAGCGCCGGCTGGGCGACGAGACGGCGGCGGGACCCTGGCGGGCCGGCTTCCAGGAGCGTTTCCTGGCCGGCTACCTCGTGCTGGGCCTGGTGCTGCTGGCGCTCGTCGGCGGCTCGGTGGACCGCGTCACCCACGAGCGCATCGCCGGCGAGGCCAGCGCCCGGGCCCGCGCCGGACTGCTGCAGGCGGTGGACCAGCTGCGCACCCTGCTGGCCGAGCAGGCGCGGACCATGGCCGGCAGCGAATACATCGCCGAGCTGCTGGAAGGCCAGCTGACCGGGTCCCGACCGGTCGGTCCCCTGGATCGCCAGCAGGGGATGGTCTTTGGCGGCGACGGCTTGCTGCTGCTCGACGAGACGCTCGGCAACCTGGAAGAGGGCGAGGCCGCCGGGCTGCTGGCTGCCGCCCGGCGAGCCCCCCTGATCGTCCAGCGCGACGGCGACGACCTCTACGTGGGCACGGTCATCCCCTTGGACCTCGGCGGCCTGCTGACCGCCGGCCCCGAGCCCGTGGCCCGCCCGGAGAACGGCGAGGCCACCGGTGGGTTCTTCTTCTATCGCCAGCGGGTGGACTCGTGGTTGCTGTTCAGCCTGGCGGATCTGATCCAGGGCGAGATCACCCTGCGCTTCGACGGGCAGCCCCTGCTGGCCAGCCACCCGGGAACCGTCTTCTCGGGCCGCATCCCGCCGCTGACCGAGCCGGAACTGCTCGAACCCATGCTCGACCACCCGGCGGCCCCCGGCGTGCTGGCGGCTGCGGACCGGCCCTTCGCCTTGACCGGCTGCCAGCCCCTGCCGGCGTTCCTGGAACCGGACGGCGGCGGACTGGTCCGGCGGGCGGTGCCGGCGCTCTTGACGGTCACCTTCCCGGACCGGGAGCGGGAATACGCGGCCCAGCGGCGGGCGACGGCGCTCTTCCTGGCCGGTCTGGCCAACCTGATCCTGCTGACGGCCCTGCTGCTGGCGGTGGTGATGTCCTGGAGCATCTTCCGGCCGGTGCGCCTGCTGCTGGCGGCCACCCGCTCCCTGGCGGCCGGCGACTTCGGCGCGCCCCTGCCGGAAGCGGGCCGGGACGAGGTGGGTCGCCTGGCCGACGCGTTCGGGCGCATGCGCGGCGAACTGCACAGCGCGCGGGACCGGCTGGCGGCCCGCGAGCGGTTCCTGGCGACGGTGCTGGATCGGGTCACCGTGGGCGTGGCCGTCGTCGACGCGG
>JACZKN010000255.1 GCA_014859985.1 Candidatus Krumholzibacteriia bacterium
GGCCGGGGCCGCGGCGCGCAAGACGGCGGAGAAGGCGAAGATCGAGCCGCCGGACGGGCTGTCGGCCACGGTCACATCGCCGTCCATGCGCCGCAGCAGGCCGCGGCAGACGGCCAGGCCCAGGCCCGTGCCGCCGTAGCGCCGGGTCGAGGACGAGTCGACCTGGGTGAACGCGGCGAAGATCTCCTGGCGCGCCCCGGGGGGCACGCCGATCCCGGTATCGGCAACGACGCCGTCCAGGCGGATCCGGCCGTCGCCCAGGTCGTGGCCGCGCAGCCGCAGCTCCACGTGACCGGCGGCGGTGAACTTCACCGCGTTGTCCAGCAGGTGCCGCAGCACCCGGCCCAGGGCGCCGGCATCGCCGACGGCCCGGACCGGCAGCTCCGGGTCCAGCTCCAGCCGCAGGTCCAGGCCCTTGGCCAGGGCCGCGGTCCGGGCCGCGTCCACCGCGCCGTCGAGCAGCGCCGCGAGGTCGAACCCGCTCTGCTCGAGCTCGCTGCCGGCGCGCTCCTGGTCGGCGATCACCAGGATGTCGCCGATGATGTCCTGCAGGGAACGGGCGGCGCGCCCGATGACCGCCAGGTGCTCCTGCTGCGCCCCGTCCAGGCCCGATGCGCGCAGCAGTTCGGACATGCCGACCACCGCGTTCAGGGGCGTGCGCAGCTCGTGGCTCATGGTGGTCAGGAAGGCCGACTTGGCGGCCGACGCGGCCTCGGCCTGGTCGCGGGCCAGGGCCAGCTCGGCCGTGCGCCGGACCACCTGCCGGCGCAGGGCCCAGGTCCACAGGAAGGCCAGGGCCAGGATCACCAGCAGGGGCACGATCACCCAGGCGGCGTACTTCAGGTAGTCCCACATGCCGGGCCCGGGGTCCAGGATGCCGAACCACTTGTCGTAGATGCGGTCGTACTCGCCGCTCTTCTCCACGATGGCCAGGCCCAGGTTCAGGCGCAGCAGGATGTCGCGCCGCCCCGGGCGCACCGCGAAGCCGTAGTTGGCGCGGGCCACCGGCTCGCCCACCCGCACCACGTCGTCGATGCCCAGCTGCTGCAGCACGTGCAGGCCCCGGAACTCCGAGAGCAGGCAGCAGTCGGCGCGGCCCGAGGCCACCAGGCGCAGGGCCTCGGCGGCGTTCTCCGCCTGCAGGGGCGTGTCGGTCAAGCCCTGCTCCCGCAGGAAGTCCGTCATCACGCCGTCGCGCTGGACGGCGATGCGCCGCCCGCGCAGGTCGGCCGGGCCGCGGATCTCCGCGTTGTCGGCGCGGACGAAGATGCGGGACTGCTGGGTCAGGAACGGCGTGGAGAACATGTAGCGGCGGTCGCGCCCGGCCGAGTGGCTCATCCCCACGTGCACGTCGACGGCGCCGGCGGCCAGGCCGTCGCGGACCTCGGACCAGGGTCCGAGCCGGATGTCCAGGTCCAGGCCCATGGCCGCGGCCACGGCCTGCAGCAGCTCGACGTCGAACCCCGTGGGCCGGCCGCCGGCCAGGTAGTGGTAGGGTTCATAGGCATCGCCTCCACCGACCATGATCCGGCCGGTGGGGGCCGGCGCCGGCGGGGTCTGATCGCGCCCCGCCTCGGCGGCCAGGCCCGGGCCGGTCCCCAGCAGCAGCCACGCGCCGGCCAGGCAGGCGGCACGGTGGCGGCAGGTGCGATGCAGCCTCGGGGCGTGCACGGGCGAACCTCTTTTTCGGCATGGGTTTTCGATACCCTGGAGTTATCGTCCGCAGGGGGCGGGGCTTGAACGGGATGTGGCGCGGCCGGCGGCTCAGTTCGGCAGGTCAGTCCGGCAGGTCGGGGCCGTAGATGGACACCTGCGGCGCGCCGCCCGCGGTCAGGCTGCCCCGGTACATGCCCTCGGTGTTGAAGACCATCACGGCCCGACCGTCGCGGTCCAGGGCCACGACGCCGCCGGTCGCGCCCTGGGGCGTCAGCTTGCCGTGGATGACGCTGTCGGCGGCCGCCTGCAGGGACACGCCCCGGTACTCCATCAGGGCGGCGATGTCGTAGGCCACCACGTTGCGGATGAAATACTCGCCGTGGCCGGTGGCCGAGACGGCGCAGGTGCGGTCGTCGGCCCAGGTGCCGGCGCCGATGATCGGCGCGTCGCCGACCCGGCCCCACCGTTTGAGGGTCATGCCGCCGGTGGAGGTGCCGGCGGCCAGGTGGCCGTCCCGGTCCCGGGCCACGCAGCCCACGGTGCCGTGCTTGCGGTCGGGGTGATCGGCCGCGGCCGTCGAGTCGGCCCGCGCCTTGGCCCGCAGGTGGGACTGCCAGCGGGCCTCGGTGCGGAACCAGGCCGGGTCGGCCTGCTCGACGCCCTGGGCGGCGGCGAAGGCGTCGGCCCCGGCGCCGCTGAGCATGACGTGGGGCGAGGCATCCATCACCCGCCGCGCCGCGGTGATGGGGTGGCGCACGGTGCGCACGCCCGCCACGGCGCCGGCGTCCCGGTCCCGGCCGTCCATGATGGAGGCGTCCAGTTCATTGGCGCCCTCGGCGGTGAAGACCGCGCCGCGGCCGGCGTTGAACAGGGGCGAGTCCTCCATGAACCGGATCACGGCCTCCACCGCGTCCAGGCTCGAACCGCCGGCCTCGAGGATGTCCCCGCCGGTCTGCAGGGCCGTGGCCAGGGCCGCGCGGTAGTCCTGCTCCTGCTGCCCGTCCAGGTCCACCCGGCGGATGGTGCCGGCGCCGCCGTGGATGGCCAGGGACCAGGCGGGGCCAGGCGGGGGCGGGGTCTCTGCTCTGCGCTCGGCACAGGCGGCGGCCAGGCAGGACAGGGCGAGGACCGCCGGGACAAGGATGCGGCTGCGGGGGAACCGGCGCACGGGAGCCTCCTTGGCAGGGGCAGAACGCGGTGGCGGCCGGGATCATAGCACGGCATGCTCGGCGGGGAACGCCTCTTGCGCTCCGCGGGGGGTTCGGCACCCGCATCCCCAACCCGGAGAGACCCGGCATGGAATCTTCCCGCATCCTCGTCATCGCGGCGCAACCCCATGTGCGCAGGATACTTGAGTTCCTGCTGGAGGTCGCCGGCCACGAGGTGCGCACGGCTGCGGACGGGGAGGCGGGCTGGCGGGCCGTGACCAGTTTCCGGCCGGACCTGGTGCTCACGGAGGCGTCGCTGCCGGGCCTGGACGGGTTGGTCCTGTTGGCGGGGATGCGGGCCCGCTTCGACCTGGCGGGGGTGCCGGTCATCGTCCTGGCCGCGGACGATTCGCCGGCGGCCCGGATGCGCGCACTGGCCGCAGGCGCGGACCACGTGCTGCCGGTGCCCTTCAACCAGGACGAGATGCTGCTGTGGGTGCGCAACCTGCTGCGGGCGACGCGCAACACGCGGCGCATCAACAACTTGGCCGGTGCGGCGACCCTCGCCGAGCGGCCGGCCGCGCCGGTCTAGCCCCGCGCGCCCCGGACCATCGCCAGCAGATCGTCTTCCATGGCCTTGGCCGTGGCCAAGGGCCCGGTCAGCTTGAAGAACAGGCTGCCCTGGGGCCCTTCGACCACCACGCCCACCAACCGGTACCCCGACAGGATCTCGTCGTCGCTGCCGCCCATGGGGCGCATCCCGCCCGCCTTGTAGTCGCCGTCGACCGTCACCAGGTGACCGGCCATGCCGTCGGCGGTGAAGGTGCTGCGGGTCACCGCGGTCGCGGGGTCCGTGCCTGCGGGCAGGATCATCTGGCCGATCCAGCGCTGGAGGTTGGCCTCGACGCCGCCGCCGGAGGTGGGGCCGAAGTAGAAGACGTTCACCTCGGCCGGGGCCGTGTCGTCGGCGACCGGCGCCAGGCGGTACTGGGCCTGGCGCATGCCGTTGGGGCCCAGGTCCTGCCAGACGGCAGGCGGGGTGAAGGTGACGCCGGCCAGGGTGGTGGCGCCGGGGCCGGCGGCTGGGCCTGCTGCTCGTTGCCGCCGCCTCCGCAGGCGGCCACAGCGAGCAGGACAGCCAGCGCCGTCCCGACGAGGAAACGCGACCTCGCCCGGTGTGTGCAGGTGTTCATGGGCCACAGGGTAAACGCAAGCGCCGGCGGCCACCAGTGCCGCCGGGCGCGGCGCCTATTCCTTCTTCAGCAGCTCCATCTCCCCGCTCAGGTCCAGCTCCGGCATGGGCCCGTCCCAGGCCGCGCCGTCCAGCAGGTAGTGGTCGAACCAGGCCATGGTGCGGTGCAGGGCGTCCTCGCGGCCGAAGCGCTTGGCGTTGCCGTGGCCCTCGCCCGGGTAGTAGACCAGCCGCACCGACGGGTGTCCGGCCATCTTCAGGGCGCGGTACAACTCCTGGCTCTGGCTGGGATGGACGCGCGGGTCGCTGTCCCCGTGCAGCAGCAGCAGCGGCGTGCGGCAGTTCTCCGCGTGGAAGACCGGGCTGCGCTCGCGCATCAGGTCCCAGGTCTCGCGCACCGGCGCGCCCATGTGCACGTACTCGTCCTCGTAGGGGATGTCCGTCAGGAAGCGCTTGCTCACCAGGTCGCTGACCCCGACGAAGCCCACGCCCGCCTTGAAGCGGTCGCTGTAGCGGGTGACCAGCCAGTTGGTGGCGTAGCCGCCGTAGGAGCCGCCCATCACGCCCACCCGGTCCTTGTCGGCGATGCCCTCGGCCACCAGGTGGTCCACGCCGTCGACGATGTCGTCGAACTCGGCGCCGGCCGGGTCGCCGAAGGCCAGGGCCGCGAACTCCACGCCGCGGCCGGTGCTGCCCCGGTAGTTGGGGAAGAATACCGCGTAGCCCTTGGCGCACATGGCCTGGCCCGGGCTGGCGTAGCGGCTGAGCCAGCCGTTGCGCTCGTTGGACTCGGGGCCGCCGTGCACGTCGACAACCAGCGGTGCCGGCCGTCCGTCCCAGGCTACCGGCAGCATGAGGATGCCCTCGAGCTCGAGCCCGTCGCGGGCGGTCCAGCGCACCACGCGCTGCTCGCCCAGTTCCACCTCCGCCAGCGCGGGGTTGTGGCGGGTGAGGCGGCGCGGCGCCCCCTTGCCGGCCCAGGCGTAGAGCTCGGCCGGCATGTCGCCGCTGTGGCCCACCGCCACCATGGTCTGCGCGCCCCGCTGAGCGGCGGGCATGCCGAACACCAGGCCGTGGGCACCGCCCTCGAGGATGCGGCGGAACTTCGGCTCCTTGCCGGACACGTCCACCAGGTAGGCGGTGGTGGTCACGCCCTCGTCGGCCTGGACCAGCAGGGTCTTCGCGTCGCGCCAGGCCACGTGGCGCAGGTGCCCGGCGAAGCCGGCGGGGGTGATGTTCGCCTGCAGGGAGCCGTCCGGCGTGCCCAGGAAGAGGCTGCTGACGGCGTGGTCGGAGCGCGAGGCGGCCGCCGTCCAGGCCAGGCGCTTGCCGTCGGGGCTGATCCGGTAGTCGCCGAGCTTGCCCGGCACGTCCACCGCCACGCGGTGCTCGCCGGTCACGAGGTCCAGCACGTGGATGTCCTGGAACATGTACTGGTGGTCCACCAGGTTCAGTTCGCTGGCGCCGAAGACCACCGTGCGGCCGTCCGCGCCGGCGTCCAGGCCCCAGACGCTCAGGCCGTCGACCAGGACCTCGCCGTCCTGGGGTTCGCCGCCGAAGCCGAACGGCGCGCGCCGCAGGTCACGGCCCCGCAGATCCTCCTCGTAGTAGCGGGGCAGCCAGCCTTTGTCCTTGAGCTTCTTCTCGTCGGCCGGACCCTCGTCGGTGTCGATGTAGAGGACGGCCGCGCCGTCGTGGCTCCAGGACCAGCCGGCGACGCCGGTGGGGCTCTTGGTCACCGGACGCGCCTCGCCGCCGTCGACGGCGATGGCCCAGACCTGGGTCTTGGCGTCCTTGCCGCCACGCTTCATGGTGAAGCCGAGGAAGCGGCCGTCCGGAGAGAAGGAGGGCGTGCCCACGGTCACCTCGCCGGTGACGAAGGGCCGCGGCTGGCCGCCATCGGTCGCGACGACCCAGAGGCGGCTCCAGGGCCCGCCCGGCTCGTCGTCGCGGCTGCGGTTGACCGCCACGGTGTAGGCGGCCAGCTTGCCGTCGGGCGACACGGCGGCGCTGCGCAACTCCTCGAGGTCCAGCAGCTGGGCGGGGGTGATCCCTGCGGCGGCGGCGGGCCCGGCCGCGAGGGTGGTCAGCAGGACGGCGGCCAGGGCCGCGGCGGCGATGGTCGGGATTCTGCGCATGGGATCAACTCCGGTCGAGGGTCCAGGGTCGGTTGGGCGTGCAAGCGGGGAATATAGCACGATTCGGGCGGCCGGCGCCCGTGGTCGCGTGGGTTTCGGTTCCCGCGCCATCCCTTGGCCGGCGGCTTGCGGCCGCCGCATCCGCCCCGGTTACCCACCCGGCGCTGCCGCCGCTGCGCCCACGCCCCGCTCGTGCCACCACCGATGGCAGGCGGCGCAGAGCGTCACGAGATTGGCGGCTGCGTTGGTCCCGCCGCTTTCGCGCGGCACCACGTGGTGCACCTCGAGGAACCGCGTGCGCCCGCAGCCCGGCGCCCGGCAACGGTGCCGATCCCGGGCCAGCACCTCGCGCCGCACCCGGGGCGCGATGGTGGCCGTGTTGCGGCGCCCCGGCCGGACCAGGACGGCGT
>JACZKN010000256.1 GCA_014859985.1 Candidatus Krumholzibacteriia bacterium
GCCGCAGGAAGGCCGCCCGCAGGGCCTCGGTGTCCGGCGCGCCCGGCTCGCCGGCGACCACCACCTCGAAGTGGCTCCACAGCAGCTTGCCCGCCCCCTCCAGCCACCAGGCCAGCTCCGGTCCCGCGTCCGCCAGCAGCCGGCCGCAGGCGCCCAGGGCCGCACGGGCCTCGTCCCGGTAGGACGCCTCGCCCGTCAGGGCGGCCAGGTCCAGCAGCAGGTTCACCATGACCGCGCCCCCGGAGGGCTCGACCGAATCGAAGTACTCGACGGTGCGGCCCAGGGGTGCGTCGGTTTCGTCGTCCGCCAGATGCCAGCCGCCGCCCCGGCGGCCGAAGCGGGACCGGGCATGGTCGGCCAGTTCGCGGGCCTGGGCCAGGCGGCGCGGATCGCCGGAGACCTGGTGCATCTGCAGCAGGCCGGCGGCCAGGAAGGCGTAGTCGTCCAGGATGCCGCGCCCGGCGGTGCGGCCGTCCTCGCTGGTGCGCCTGAGGGAACCGTCCTCTTGCCGGTGCACCTCGAGCAGGTGGTCGGCGGCCTCTTCGGCGGCCTCGAGCCAGCGCCGCTGGCCGGTCAGCGCCGTCGCCTGGGCCAACGCGGCCAGCACCAGGCCGTTCCAGGAGGCCACGATCTTGCGGTCCAGGCCCGGCGGCGTGCGCTCGGCCCGCACCCGGCGCAGGGTCCCGCGGTGGCGGGCGAAGAGGCCGCGCACCTCGTCCTCGGCGCGGCCGTGGTGGGCGGCGACGGCGGCCGGGTCGGTGCGGCGCGTCAGCACGCTGCTGCCCGTCTGTTCGAAGTTGCCTTCGGCGCTGACGCCCAGCAGGTCCGCCAGCACCGGGCCGTCGGCGGTGCCCACGGCCGCGGCGAGCTGCGCCCGGTCCCAGACGTAGAAGGTGCCCTCCTCGCCGCCGGAGTCGGCGTCCCAGCTGGCGTAGAAGGCGCCGCGGGGGTCGCGCATCTCCCGCAGCAGGAAGTCCAGCACGTCCAGGCCGGTGGCGGTCCAGTCCTCGCGGCCCATGACCGCGCCCGCCTCCAGGAACAGCCCCGCCAGCTGGCCGTTGTCGTAGAGCATCTTCTCGAAGTGGGGCACGGTCCAGGCGGGGTCGGTGCAGTAGCGGTGGAAGCCGCCGCCCACGTGGTCCTGCAGGCCGCCCGCCTGCATGGCGTCGAGGGTGCCGGTGATGATCTCCGCCAGCTCGGGATCGCCGTGGCGCCGCCACTCGTGCAGGAGCCAGCGCCATTTGACCGGCGTGGGGAACTTCTGCTGCTGGCGGAAGCCGTGCCAGGTGGCGTCGTGCTGCTCCTTGGCCTTGGCCACCGCCGCGGCCACCAGGCTGCGGGCCAGGTCGCCGCCGCCCGGGTCCAGGTCGCCGCGGCGGGCGATCTCCCGGGCCATCTCCGCCGCCTGCTTCTCCAGCTCGCCGCGCTGGCTGCGGTACACGTCGACGATGCGCTGCGCCAGCTGCTGGAACTGCGGCTTGGGGAAGTAGGTGCCCCCGTAGAAGGGCTGCAGGTCCGGGGTCAGGAACACCGACATGGGCCAGCCGCCGCGCCCGGTCAGCATCTGCACGGCGTCCATGTAGACCGCGTCCAGGTCCGGCCGCTCCTCCCGGTCCACCTTGATCGAGACGAAGTGCCGGTTCATGAACACGGCCACGTCGTCGTGCTCGAAGACCTCGTGCTCCATGACGTGGCACCAGTGGCAGCTGCTGTAACCGATGGACAGGAAGACGGGCTTGTCCTGCGCGCGGGCCGCGGCCAGGGCCTCGTCCCCCCAGGGGTACCAGTCGATGGGGTTGTGGGCGTGCTGGCGCAGGTACAGCGAGGGCTCGCCCTTGAGGTGGTTGCCGTGCTCGCGCAGGTAGGCGGGGGTGCGTGGATTCGCTTCGGCCATGGGCAAACCTGCCGGGAAGACGATGGAAACCAGTTAGGCCCTGCGGTCCTCAAGGGAGACGGTGCGGCCTGGTGAATCCATGGTAGGGCAGGTGCGGTGATCCGCAAGCGGAGCGGCCCGGGAACGAGTCAGGAACGGTCGCGGGGGGAGGGGCGGCTTTCCCGTGAGGCGTCGGCGCCTTCGTCCTGGGCCGCGAGTTGCTCGCGCAGCCGCCGCCGGCCGCGGCTGAGGCGGGCCTTGACGGTGCCTTCGGGCTCGTCCAGGACCACGGCGATCTCCCGGGTGGTCAGGTCGCCCCCAGTAGTGCAGGCGCATGGCCTCGCGGGTGTCCTCGTCCAGCCGGGCGATGGCCCGGATTAGCTCGCCGGCGGGGTGGCGGGCTGCCAGGAGGGCCTGCACCGCAGGGTCGTTTCCCCCGTCCCACACCGGCAGCACGTCGGCCAGCACAGGGCCCACCGACCACAATCCATTGCGGTGCGTATCGTACCAGTACACAACATCCTGGTAGCTGATGAGGCGTCCCAGGGCCGGGCCCGGGGCGCCGGGTTGCGGATTTTCGGCGATTCTCGTCATCACCCTGCAACCATTCCGGGAGTTCTGCATTGTTTCCTATACCGGATTCCATGGGTCACGCGGTCAGGCGAACCCGAGATTTCGGCGATTCCGCGATATCGGTGCAAGCGAAAGACCCGCAACGGATTCGATTCTAGCAGAACCGGAGGGACGGGCAAGGGGGACGCCGGGGCACTTCCCTCGATCCATGGTGGGCCATCGGTAGCGGTGGGGGAATCCGGGGATCGCACCCCGGCGGAGAGCGTGGCGGCGGGCCTGCACCCGCCGCCATTGCTTTTTGGTCCCCCGGCGCCCGGCCAAGGCGATTCCGGGTTTGCACTTCCCACGCATATGGAATAAATTCGCTCCGGTTTGGGGACGACGTGGAGGAGATTGCCCCGTGATCACCCTGACGGACGCCGCCGCCGCGGAGATCCGCCGCCGCCTGGACGCGGACGGCGGACCGGCCGTCGTGCGGGTGGGGCTGAAGCCGGGGGGCTGCGCCGGCACGAAGTACGTGGTCGAGGTGGGAGCGCCCTCGCGGCAGGACGATGGCGTGGCCGAGCGCGACGGGCTCGTCGTGGCCTGGGACCGGGAGGCGGCGCTCCTGCTCGAGGGCCTGGTCCTGGACTGGGTCGACGCCCTGATGGGCGGGGGCTGGCGCTTCGCCAACCCCAACGCCGGCAGCACCTGCGGATGCGGCGAATCCTTCCGCCCGCTGCTGGAACCCGATTCCCGTTAGCAGCGCCGTCCACCACGGCGTCCGCAAGCGGCCGCGGCGGGCGCCAAGGGTCCGCGCGATCCGGTTTTTCATTGTCACTGCGGGGGGCGCCGCCTAGAATCGGCCCCGCACCAGAGCACCACCCTCGCCTGCGGCGGCCCCGGTCGTCCGGGGCGTCGGTCCGTCCGTTTCTGCCGCCCAGAGGGGGAGGGTCGCTTGGCACCCGATCACGACGATCTCAGCAGGGGACCCGGGCACGGGGCCACCGAGACCGACAAGTTCGTCTTCCCCAAGTGGACCAACCGGCTGCGCGAGGCCTCGGCCGTCCTGGCCGTGGGCGGGCTGCTCTATGCCGTGGTGCTGGTGACCGGGGTGTTCTCGCCGCAGAACACCGCCGTCGGCTACGCACCGGAGCAGCCGGTGCCCTACAGCCACGCCCTGCACGCCGGGAAGATGGGCATCGACTGCCGCTACTGCCACAACACGGTGGAGACCACCGCCAAGGCCAACATCCCGCCGACCGCGACGTGCCTGAACTGCCACGCCACCGTGCGCACGCAGAGCGAACTGCTCGAGCCGGTCCGCCGCAGCGCCGAGACCGGCGAGCCCATCAAGTGGGTGCGGGTCCACGACCTGCCCGACTACGCGTATTTCAACCACGCCGGCCACATCCAGTCGGGCGTCGCCTGCGTCAGCTGCCACGGCCGCGTCGACCGGATGGAGGTGGTCGAGCAGGTCCAGCCCCTGACCATGGGCTGGTGCCTGGAGTGCCACCGCGACCCGGCGCCCCACATCCGGCCGGTCGAGTTCGTCACCGACATGGAATGGCGGCCCGAGGGCGACGCGCGCGAGCTGGGCGCCCGCCTGATGCAGGAGAAGGGCATCGCCCCGTCCACCGATTGCACGACCTGCCACCGCTAGGGAAGGTACCGAGCATGTCCGAGACCGCGCACAGCCCGCTCCGGGGCCAGGACTACTGGCGCAGCCTGCAGGAACTGGCGGACACCGACGAGTTCCGGCACCAGCTGGACAACGAGTTCCCCGGCGGCGTCGACGCCCCCGGCGGCATGACCCGGCGGCGCTTCCTGCAGATCATGTCCGCGTCCATCGCCCTCAGCAGCCTGGCCGGGTGCCGCTGGCCCACCGAGCGCATCGTGCCTTTCGCCAAGCGGCCCGCCGGCTACGCTCCCGGCACGCCCCTGCAGTTCGCCACCACCTTCGAGCTGGGCCCCGTCGCCCACGCGGTGCTGGCCACCAGCTACGACGGCCGCCCCATCAAGATCGACGGCAACCCCGAGTTCGCCCTCAGCGGCGGCGCCACCAGCGCCCTCGCCCAGGCCAGCGTCCTGGACCTGTACGATCCGGACCGCAGCAAGGCCGTGATCTCCCGCCGCGGCCGCAGCGCGGCCGAGACCGACTGGGCCACCTTCGGCGAATGGGCCGCCGGGCATTTCGGGGCGCTGCGCGGCAAGGGCGCGGGCCTGGCCATCCTGACCGGCGCCACCAGCTCGCCCTCGCTGCGCGGGCTGCTGGAGCAGGCGGGCCGGGCCTTCCCCGGCAGCCGCACCTACCAGTGGGAGCCGGTCTGCCGCCGCAACGAGATCCTGGGGGCAAAGGCCGCCTTCGGGCAGCCGGCCCGGCCCCAGCTGGACCTCGAGCGCGCCGCGGTCATCGTCGACTTCGACGCCAACGTGCTGCAGGACGGGGCCACGGCGCTCAAGTGCAGCCGCCAGTTCGCCAAAGGGCGCAAGCCGGACCAGGGCCGCATGAACCGCCTCTACTGCTGGGAAAGCGGCTACTCCACCACCGGCGGCATGGCCGACCACCGCTTCCCCACCCCGGCCCGGGACATCGGCCCGGCGGCGTGGGCGCTGGCGGCGGAGCTCGTGCTGGGCGAGGGATTGCCCCTGCCGGTGGGCGCCGGCCTCAGCCGGGGAGACCTTTCCCGCTGGCGCGGCCACGCCGCCGGCGGCGCGCACCTGGGCGCGGTGGCCCGGGACCTGATGGCCAACCGCGGCAAAAGCCTCCTGGTGGCGGGCCTGCGCCAGCCGGCAGCGGTGCACGGCCTGGTGCACACCTTGAACACGGCCCTGGGCAACGTCGGCACCACCATCACCTTCATCCCCATGGCGGTGCCGGATTTCGGCACCATCGAGGACCTGGTGCGCGACCTGGACGCGGGCCGCATCGACACCCTCGTGATCCTGGACGGCAACCCGGTCTACACGGCGCCGGCGGACCTGGACTTCCCCGCGGCCCTGGGCAAGGCCGCCCACCGCATCCACCTCGGCGACAAGGACGACGCCACGGGCAAGGCGTGCACCTGGCACCTGCCCAGGGCCCACTACCTGGAGGCCTGGAGCGACGCCACGGGCTGGGACGGCAGCTACCTGGCCGTGCAGCCGTTGATCGCGCCCCTCTACGACGGCCACACGGCCGCCGAGCTGCTGAGCCTGATGGTCGACGAGACGCCACGCACCGGCTGGCAGATCGCCCGCGACACCTTCGCGGTGATGACCGGCGGCCGGGCGCCGGCGCCGCCGCAGGACACCGATCGCGCCTTCGAGCAAGGCTGGCAGGCCTTCGTCCACGACGGCTTCCTGCAGGGCAGCGGCCGGGAACGGGGCGAGACCCTGGCCCTGGCCGGCGGCGCCGTCGCGGCCCCCGCCGAGGGCGCGGAGCTGGGGCCGCAGAACCTGGAGATCGTCTTCGTCCACGACCAGAGCGTGTGGGACGGCCGCTTCGCCGACAACGCCTGGCTGCAGGAGATGCCGGACTTCATGTCCAAGCTCACCTGGGACAACGCGGCCCTGATCGGGCCGGCCACCGCCGACGCCCTGGGCCTGAAGCACGGCGATCTGGTGGAGCTGAACCTGGGCGGCCGTACGGTGGAGGCGCCCGTGTACGTGCAGCCGGGGCAGGCCCGCTGGTCGGTGACCGTGTCCCTGGGCTACGGCCGCACCGACTGCGGCCGCGTGGGCCTCGGCGCCGGCTTCGACGCCTATCGCCTGCGCACCTTCGCCGCCCGCGACTTCGCGGCGGGCCTGACGGTCGGCCGCACCGGCCGCACCCACGTGCTGGCCACCACCCAGGACCACCACGCCATCGACCAGCGGGGCGCGGCCGAGGTGCAGTCCCGGGTGCCGCGCCTGGTGCGCGAGGGCACCCTGGCGGACTACGAGGCCGACGGCCATTTCGCCGACCACCTGGGCATCCACCACCCGCCCTTGCTGTCGCTCTGGAAGGAGAAGGAGTACACCGGCCACAAGTGGGGCATGGGCGTCGACCTGAACGCCTGCAACGGCTGCAACGCCTGCCTGATCGGCTGCCAGAGCGAGAACAACGTCCCCGTCGTCGGCAAGGACGAGGTGGCCCGCGGCCGGGAGATGAGCTGGATCCGCCTGGACCGCTACTTCCTGGGCGATCCCGAGGCCCCGACGGTCACGCCCCAGCCGGTGGGCTGCGTCCACTGCGAACTGGCGCCCTGCGAGCAGGTGTGCCCGGTGGCCGCGACCCTGCACACCGAGGAGGGCCTCAACGCCATGGTCTACAACCGCTGCGTGGGCACCCGCTACTGCTCCAACAACTGCCCCTACAAGGTGCGGCGGTTCAACTGGTTCAACAACTTCGAGGATCTGACGGCCACCCAGCGCCTGGTGCTGAACCCGGACGTGACGGTGCGCGCCCGCGGCGTCATGGAGAAGTGCACCTACTGCGTGCAGCGCATCGAGAAGGCCCGCGTCGCGGCCCGGGTCGAGGGGAGGCGGATCATGGACGGCGACATCACCCCGGCCTGCGCCCAGACCTGCCCCACCGAGGCCATCGTCTTCGGCGACCTGAACGACCCGACCAGCCGGGTCAGCCGGATGCGGGAGGACAGCCGCGCCTACGACCTGCTGGGCTACCTGAACGTCAAGCCGCGCACCTTCTACCTGGCGCGGCTGCGCAACCCGAACCCGGAGATCGCGCCGGCCCGGATGCACGACGGGCACGGCGGCGGCCACGACCAGGACCACGCCCAGGAGGCCGGGCACGGCCACGGCTAGCCCGGGCCGCGCACCGCATGGACACGAGTCCCCGGAACCGCACGACAACGGAACTGGAGCCTGAAACATGAAATCGCCGGTCACCGATCCCCTGGACAACACGCTCGACGACCCGACCCGGTCGCCCGAGCTGGTCCTGGGGAACAACGACTTCACGACGCTGACCGCGAAGGTCTCGGACATCGTCCTGGAGCGCCGGACGCCGCGGGCGTGGTACGTGGCCTTCATCGCCACGGCCGGCCTGACGGGCATCCTGTTCCTGATGATCGGGTACCTGTTCGTCAAGGGCGTCGGCGTGTGGGGCCTGAACAACCCCGTGGGCTGGGGCTGGGCCATCGTGAACTTCGTGTTCTGGGTGGGCATCGGCCACGCGGGCACCCTGATCTCGGCGATCCTCTTCCTGCTGCGGCAGAAGTGGCGCACCTCCATCAACCGCTTCGCCGAGGCCATGACCATCTTCGCGGTCATCTGCGCCGGCATCTTCCCGGGCATCCACGTCGGCCGGGTCTGGGTGGTCTACTGGCTGTTCCCGCTGCCCAACTACCAGGCCATGTGGCCCAACTTCCGCAGTCCCCTGCTGTGGGACGTGTTCGCCGTCGGCACCTACGCCACCGTCTCGCTGCTGTTCTGGTACACGGGCATGGTGCCCGACCTGGCGACCCTGCGCGACCGCGCGCGCGGGAAGCTGCAGCAGATCATCTACGGCTTCTTCGCCCTCGGCTGGCGGGGCAGCCACCGCCATTGGCACCGCTACGAGAAGGCTTACCTGATCCTGGCGGGCCTGGCCACGCCGCTGGTGCTGTCGGTGCACTCGGTCGTGTCCTTCGACTTCGCCACCAGCCAGCTGCCGGGCTGGCACACCACCATCTTCCCGCCCTACTTCGTGGCGGGCGCCGTGTTCTCGGGCTTCGCCATGGTGGGCACCCTGCTCATCCCGGCGCGGCAGTGGTTCGGGCTGAAGGAGTTCATCACGCTCCACCACCTGGAGAACATGAACAAGATCATCCTGGCCACGGGCTCGATGGTGGGCTTCGCCTACGCCACCGAGTTCTTCATCGCCTGGTACGGCGGCAACCCCAACGAGAGCTTCGCGTTCGTCAACCGCGCCTTCGGGCCCTACGCCTGGGCCTACTGGATCATGGTCAGCTGCAACGTGATCACGCCGCAGCTGTTCTGGATCAAGCGCATCCGCACCTCGGTGCCGGTCATGTGGGTCCTGTACATCTTCGTGAACATCGGCATGTGGTTCGAGCGCTTCGTGATCACCGTCACCTCGCTCTCGCGCGACTTCCTGCCCTCGAGCTGGGCCTACTACAAGCCGACCCTGGTGGACATCCTGACCTTCGCCGGCAGCTTCGGCCTGTTCTTCACCCTGGTGCTGCTGTTCATCCGCTTCCTGCCGATGGTGGCCATGGCCGAGGTCAAGACCGTGATGCCGATCGCCGACGCCCACAGCGGCGAGCGGCGCTCGGTCGGCGACTACCACGGCGACATTCCCCGGCACGCGCGCGGGCGCGACGACCGGGAAGGAGGTAGCCGCTGATGGCCGCCAACCGCGACGCCGGCCGGGTCTACGGCCTGCTTACCGAGTTCGAGAGCCCGTCGGCCCTGGTGGCCGCGGTCAGGCAGGTGCGCGACGCCGGCTTCCGGCACTGGGACGTGCACACGCCGTTCCCCATCCACGGCATGGACGAGGCGATGGGCATCCGCGGCACCCGGCTGCCGTTCCTGATCCTGGGCGGGGGCATCACCGGCCTGGGGCTGGCCACGCTCATGCAGTGGTGGATGAACGCCGTCGACTACCCGTTCGCGATCTCGGGCAAGCCCCTGTTCGGCCTGCCGGCCAACATCCCCGTCATGTTCGAGCTGACGGTGCTGTTCAGCGCGTTCGCGGCCTTCTTCGGCATGTGGGGCCTCAACGGCATGCCGAAGCTGTACCACCCGCTGTTCACCAGCCGCCGCTTCCGGCGGGCGACGCAGGACCGCTTCTTCATCGTGATCGAGGCGCGGGACCCGCAGTTCGACGCGGGGCGGACGCGGGAGTTCCTGGCCTCCCTGGGCGGCAGCGTCGTCGAGGCCGTAGGCGAAAGCGCGGAGGACTGAGCGATGCCCCGTTGGATCCTGTACCTGCTGCTGGTGGTGACGGCCCTGACGCTCATCCCCATCGGCCTGATCTACCGCTCGAGCCGTTCGGCGAAGGACCGGCCCCGCGTCCAGGTCGTCTACGACATGGACCAGCAGTCCTACTACAAGCCGCAGTCGGAGAACCCGTTCTTCGCCGACGGCCAGAGCATGCGGCAGCACCCGGCGGGCACGGTGGCGCGGGGGCGGCTGCAGGGGGACGAGGCCTTCTGGCACGGCACCGCCGGCGCCGACACGGTCTTCGTGGAGGCCTTCCCCCTGGAGTTGACCCGCGAGCTGGTGCTGCGGGGGCGCGACCGCTACGCCATCCACTGCGCGCCCTGCCACGGCCCCGCCGGCAACGGCGACGGCCTGGTGCACCGCCGGGCCCAGGCCCTGGCCGAGGGGACCTGGACGCCGCCCACGGACCTGACCACGGCGGCCATCGCCGAGCGGCCCGTCGGCCACGTCTACAACACCATCGCCAACGGGATCCGCAGCATGCCGGCCTACGGGCCGCAGATCGAGCCCCTGGACCGCTGGGCCATCGCGGCCTGGGTGCGGGTGCTGCAGACGGCCCGCAACGCGACCATCGACGACGTCCCCGCGGACGTCCGGGCGACGCTGGAGTAGCGCGCCCCCGGGACACGGCGCCGGCCCCGGCGGGCCGGCCGAGCACGGAGAGTGGGCTTTGGCTCAACACCACGTTCCCAGCCTGTCGGACACGAAGACGACCCTCGACGGCCTGGGCGGACGGGTCTTCGCGGTCAGCGCCGCGGTCGGCGTGCTCGGCCTGGCGGCCACCCTGGTCCTGGGCCTGGCCGAGGGCGACGGCCTGCGCCGCTTCGGCTACTCGTACCTGGTGAACTACGCCTTCTTCCTGTCCATCAGCCTGGGGGCGCTGTTCTTCGTGCCCATCCAGTACGTGACCAAAGCCAGCTGGAGCATCGTCGTGCGCCGGCTGGCCGAGGTCATGGCCGCCGCCCTGCCGGTGATGGCCGTGCTGGCTGTCCCGGTGATCCTGCTGGCGTCGCAGGTCTACGGCTGGGCCGAGCCCGCGGCCCGCAGCGACCCGCTGCTGGCCCACAAGGCGGCCTACCTGAGCCCCCTGTGGTTCACGGTGCGCTGGGTGATCTACTTCGCGCTGTGGACCTGGCTGGCGGTCACCTTCTGGCGCCGGTCGGTGGCCCAGGACACGAGCGGCGACCTCGGCATCACCCGGAAGCTCGAGAACCTCAGCGGCTTCGCCCTGCTGGTCTACGCCCTGACGGTGGCCGCGGCGGCCTTCGACCTGCTGATGAGCGTGGACTTCGTGTGGTTCAGCACCATGTTCGGCGTCTACTACTTCGCCGGCGGCCTGGTCGCCTTCTACGCGGTGCTGACCCTGGTGACCATGGGCCTGCAGAACACCGGGCGGCTGACCCGCATCGTCAGCGCCGAGCATTTCCACGACTACGGCAAGCTGATGTTCGCGTTCACGTTCTTCTGGGGCTACATCGCCTTCAGCCAGTACATGCTGTACTGGTACGCGAACATCCCCGAGGAGACCTACTGGTACCTCGCGCGCAGCCGCGAGGGCTGGGGCAAGCTGGGGCTGGTGATCCTGTTCGCAGCCTTCGTGCTGCCGTTCGCGGGGCTGATCTCCCGCTACGCCAAGCGCAACCGGCCCATGCTGGCCTTCTGGGCCGGCTGGCTCGTCGCCGCCCAGTGGCTGAACCTGTACTGGGTGGTCATGCCCGATTTCAGCGCGCGGTTCGTGTTCGGCGCCATGGACGTGACCGCGTTCCTGGGCGTCGGGGGCGTCTGGCTGGCCACGGTCACGCGGCTGGCCATGGGCGCCTCGCTGGTACCGGTGCGGGACCCGCGCCTGGGCGATTCGCTGCGCTTCGAGAACGCCTAGCCGACCGAACGAGACGGGAGAGGACACATGGCTGCGGCCGAGAAGAAGTCCGGATTCAACACCTTCGCGGTGGCCGCGAGCGCCCTGGCGGCGCTGGCCCTGGTCTGGGTGCTCGCCCTGTTCCTGCAGGGGGGCTTCCGGGCCGCACGGGCAATCGAGTACGAGCGGAAGGTCCTCGCGCCCGTGGACTACGAGCTGCTGATCTACCGGGAGGGGCAGCAGGCGCGTCTGGCCGAGGGCTACCGCTGGATCGACAGGGAAGTGGGCGTGGTGGGCGTGCCCATCGAGCGGGCGATCGAGCTGGTCGTCGAGCGGGGCGGCGGCCGCTGAGCCGGCCGCGCGGACAGGAGACGCCGTGACGGGCATCGCAAACGCAGTGGACCACCTGGCGAGGAGTTCTTCCGTGGACGTAGGCAGTCTGAGCGCAGGCCTTTCGGTATCCGCCCTGTTCCCGGGTGCGGTCCCCGCGGCGGCGGTCCGTGCCGGAGGCTGGCTGCCCGGGGCCGCCGGCGCCGGCACGGCGGCCGTGGACCAGCCGCTGACGGGGCTGGTCCTGGCCGGTGCGCTGGCCGTCGTGCTGGTGACGGGCCTGGCGCTCCTGTGGGTGCTGAGGTTCCGCCGTCTCGTCCCGCCGGCCGGCCCAACCCCGCCCTGCTGGGGGCCTGGACCCTGGCCGCGGCCGCCCTGGCGGGCTGGGCCTTCGTCGCCGGTTTCGGCGGCTTCCTGGACCAGGCGGTGGCGCCCTTCGGCACCTACGACATCGCCGTGACGGCCCGGCAGTGGTCCTGGTCCTTCACCTATCCCAACGGCTGGACGGCCGACACCCTGCACGTGCCGCTGGACCGCCCGGTCAGGTTGACCCTCGCCAGCGAGGACGTGATGCACGGCCTCTCGGTGCCGGCGCTGCGCCTGAGCGAGGCCATCGTGCCCGGCCGCGCGGGCGAGGCCTGGTTCGAGGCCGACGTCGCCGACACCTTCGAGCTGCGCAGCGACATCTACAGCGGCGACGGCTACAGCGGCATGCGCACGGCGCTCATCGCCGAGAGCCCGGCGGCGTTCGACGCCTGGCTGACCCGGGTCAGCGACATCTTCTCCGGCCGCACCGACGTCGAGGTGGGCGAGCTGCTCTACAACCGCAAGGGCTGCGTGGCCTGCCACAGCCTGGACGGCACGAAGCGCGTCGGCCCCTCGTTCCTGGACGCCTACGGCCACGAGGTCGAGACCCGCGACGGCGGGCGCGTCCTGGCGGACGACGCCTACATCCGGGAGTCGATCCTCGAGCCCAACGCCGTGATCGTCGCCGGCTACGAGCCCGTGATGACCCCCTACGCGGGCCAGATCACCGACCGCGAGATCGCGGCCGTCACCGCCTGGCTGAAGACCCTGTCCGGCCACGGCGGCGCCGAGGCCGCGGCGGTCCCCGACACCACCGGCGCCGATGCCGGGCAGAAGGAGACGGAATGAGCGGCGGCAGCGGCGCCCCGGACGCGGGCTACCTGGGCGGAAGCGCGGCTCCCGGCGGCTGGCTGGGCACCCGCGACCACAAGCGGATCGCGGTCCTGTTCCTGGGCTGGAGCCTGGGCGTGTTCCTGCTCGGCATCGTCTACGCCGTGATCATGAAGCTGCGGGCCCAGAGCGGCATCATCGACACCCACACCTACCACCAGATGCTGACCCAGCACGGCGTGCTGATGGTGTTCCTGTACGTGGTGCCGGCCATCCCCTCGATCCTGGGCCACTTCGTGCTGCCGCTGCAGCTGGGCGCGGCGAACATGGCCATGCCCGGGTTCTCCCTGTGGAGCTTCCGCTTCTACGCCCTGGGCACCCTGTGCTTCCTGGTGTCGCTCTTCTTCGGGCCCACCGCCGCGGGCTGGACCTTCCTGACCCCCTTCGCGCTGACCGGGGAAGGTGCCTTCATGCTGATGGCGGCAGGCCTCTGCCTGGCGGCCCTGGGCTGGCTGGTGACGGGCCTGAACATCATCGTGACCGTGCATACCCGGCGCGACTCCGGGGTCGGCTTCTTCGCCATGCCGCTGTTCTCCTGGGGCATCTACCTGGCGGGCTACCTGCTGGCGGCGGTGGGTTCGCTGTTCGCGATCATCATCGTCTACCTGGCGCTCTCGCGGGCCTACGCCGGCGGGATCTTCGGGCCGCAGAGCGACCCGCTGCTGTGGCAGCACTACTTCTGGTTCGTCACCACGCCCGCCGCCTACTTCGCCCTGCTGCCGGCGGTCGGCGTGATCGGGGACATGGTCGCGGGCATCGCGCGCAAGGGCTTCACCGGCTACCGGGTCACCGTCGGGGCGATGATCGCCCTGCTGGGCCTGAGCTTCACCACCTGGGGCCTGCGCATGCTGGGCACCGGGCTGAGCGAGGACCTCGGCGTGGTCTTCGCCGTCCTGAACCTGGCCACCGCGGTGCCCGTGGCGCTGATCGCCTACTGCTGGCTCGCCACCCTGCACCGGGGCGCGGTGCTGTGCGGGGCGCCCACCACCTTCGTGGTCGCCTTCCTGCTGCAGGCGGGCATCGGCGTGGCGATGGGGCTGTGCCTGGGATCCCTGGCGGCGGGCCGCTACCTGGCCAACACCCTGTTCGTGACCGCCCAGTCCCACTACCTGATGATGGGCGGGGTGATGACCGCCCTGCTGGCGGGCCTGCACTGGTGGTGGCCCAAGCTGACCGGACGCATGTACCGGCAGGGTCTGGGCCGCTTCGCCGCGGGCCTGTACCTGGTGGGCCTGAACCTGGCGTTCGTCCCGCAGATCCTGCAGGGCCTGGCGGGCGTGCCCCGTGGCGTGTACACGCTGCCGGCGGAGCTGGCGGGCAGCGAGCTGGTCTCGCTGACCGGCGTGTGGATCATGATCACCGGCCTGGTGCTGGTGGCCTCGAACCTCTTCGGCTCGCTGTTCGACGGGCCGGCCGCCCCGGCCAACCCCTGGGGCGCCGCGACCCTGGAGTGGCAGGCCGAGTCGCCCCCGCCGGCGGGGAACTTCGCCGCGCCGCCGCGGGCCGCGGCCGACCCATACGTCGGATAAGCTGAATCAGGACAAATATTTGCGAGCGGCCGCCCCGAGGCGGCCGCTCTTTCGTGCTCCCGCCCGCAGAGATTTCTTTCAAAACCGACGACTGCGGTACTCTTTAAGGTAGCGCCGGGAAGGCGCAACGAAGGAGCCCGCACCGTGCCGACACCCGACCTGCTCACCCTCGCGCCGGGGATCCACGCGGACCTGCAGCGCATCGTCGACCTCATGGCCCGCCTGGCGGAGGTGCCGGTGGGCCTGATCAACTGCCGCGACGGCGACCACCTGGAGGTCGGCGTGGCCGGCGGCGACGGCAACCCGCCGCGGCCGGGAACCCGCCTGCCCCTGGCGGCCCCCGGCGTCTTCTGCGAGACGGTGATCCGCACCGGCGAAAGCCTGCTGGTGCCCAACGCCTTGCGCGACGGTCCGTGGCGCGACGACCCGTCCTTCGTGCCGCAGATGGTCTCCTACCTGGGCTATCCCGTCCGCGACCCCGACGGCAACGTGCTGGGCACCATCTGCGTCATGGACCGCCGGGAGCGGCACCTGACCCCGCCCCAGGTGGAGTTGGTGGAGCAGATGCGCAACCTGGTCGAGCGGCACCTGGCCCTGGCCTGGTTGAACGCCGCCCTGGGCGACCGGAACCGCGGCGTGGGGGACTACCGCCGCGAGATCACGACCCTGCGCGACCTGATCCCCATCTGCAGCGGCTGCAAGAGCGTGCGCGACGACGCCGGCTACTGGCAGGCGGTCGAGACCTGGATCGCCGACCGCTCGGGCGCCGCCTTCACCCACGGCATCTGCCCCGAATGCGTGCATCGGCTGTACCCGGAACTGGAAGACGGGGCGAGCACCGGGACCTGAGACCGGCGGATCCCCGCAAGGCAACGCCGCCCCGGTCCGGAGACCGGGGCGGCGCCGCCAACAAGGCCGGCTTCGGTGGCGTTGGGTTCCCCCGACTGGGGGTTGCCCGTTCAGCCACGCGGGCCGGAAGGGCTCCCGTCAACGCCGGGACGCCACCTCCACCGAGCCGAATCTATCAGAACCCACTGGATCACCTCCTATTCAGGCGTGTTCCGTGCGGCGAGTCCCATCTCGCCCGGTCCCCCGGGCCGCCCAGGCCCGCTCGGGGTCCGCCGCAACTGGTGCGGAACGATACGGATAATTCTAGAGGTCCCGGGTCGGGGCGGCAAGCCGAAAAACGACGGCGGGCGGGGCCGTGGCCCCGCCCGCCGCGCCGGCCCCCGCAGGGGCGGCCGGTCCGGCTAGTCGTCCATGCCGCGGGCCAGCTCGTTGGCCACGGGCGGGCCCTGCATGAACTCGATCGAGCTCTGCAGCAGGCCGATGATGTACTTCGGGTTGTGGATGCCCAGGGAGCGGTCCAGCCTGACGGCCCGCCAGTTGAACAGGGCGCCGGCCGAGTCCGCGCTCAGGGTTCCGGACTGCGGCGTACCGCTGCTGTTGATCATGCCGGCCGCCAGGAGCAGGGCCTCCAGGTCGCCCATCAGGGAGGCGACGCTGTCCTGGAATCCGTTGTAGTTGAGGTCCTCCAGGTCCTCGTGGCAGCCCACGCAGCCGAAGGTGTTCAGCTCGATCTCGCCCTCGACCTCGCCCTGCATGTCGAACGAGTGGCCGCCGAGGGTGAAGTAGCCGGTGTCGGCCATGTGGCAATCCACGCAGCCGTTGTCGGTCATGGTGCGGTGGTACGGGGTCTCCTCGTACGTGTAGCCGTCATACTCGTACATGTTCGCGGCGAACAGCATGTCGCTCTGGGGCCCGTAGTGGGGGCCGAAGCGGTTGTTCACGCTCACGTCGCCGACCAGGGCCGTCGTGACGTTGGTCCGCGACTGGTGGCAGCGCACGCACATGTTGCCGGTGCCGATGTCGTAGGCGGTGCCCTCCAGCAGGGCCACGGCCCCGGTCACGCGCAGGCCGAAGTCGCCCTCGCTGTGGGGCGCGTGGCAGGTGAAGCAGTGGATCGGCGCCGGGTTGGCGTAGCCGGTCACTTCCTCGCCGGCCAGGTAGGCCAGGAAACCGTCGCTGGAGTGGCAGACCGCGCAGTTGGCGCGGGTGCCTTCGAAGGCCACCTCGCCCTCGCCGTGGCGCGATTCGGTCCACTGCCGCTCGATGGAGATCAGCCAGGTCTCCTGGTCGCTGTGGCAGCTGAAGCAGTTCGAGGCGCCGGGATCGACCTGCTGCACGGTGGTGATCTCGCGGGTGCAGGCGCCGAGGGAGACCAGGGCGAGCATGCCGGCCACGATGAACAGGGTCTTGAGGGTCTTCGACATTGTCATTTCCTCCTTGTCCTTACCGGGTTCCGGTACCTAGTCGATCGAGAGTCTGTAGCCGACATTGAGCCACACGACGTTCGCCGTGTAGTAGCGATCCAGCAGCACGTAGTCGTCGTAGTTGTAGACGTTGTACTTGACCTCGACGAAGTAGTCCTTCAGCAGGTCGTAGTGGCCCTCGAAGGACAGGATGGACTTCTCGATGTCCAGGTCCTTGCCGATGTCGAGGTAGACGGCGCCGAAGGACAGGCGCAGGTCCTTGATGTACTCCAGGTCGATGCGGCCGCCGACCGTGTGGTTGTCGGCCCGGAAGCCGGCCAGCCGGTCGACGTACTCGTCGTCGGCGTAGCTGTAGTCGAGGTTGATCGCGCCCCAGCCCGGGTAGACCAGGCGCCCGAAGGTGCTCCAGCGCCGGCCGCTGGTGGAGACGTCGATCAGGGGGAACCTGCGGTCGCGGTCGGCGTAGGCCACGCCCAGGGTCAGGTCGCTGCGCGGGTTGGCCTGGATGCTGGCCTTGAAGCGGCTGGCCTCCATGTCCTTCAGCAGGGTCAGGCCCTCCTGGTCCTCCTTCTCGCTGCTGGCGTAGCTGACCTTCGCCGTGACGCTCCTCGCGTACTTGAAGGTGCCGCCGACGCGCCACACGTCGTACTCGGTCAGCGTCCGGTCGTCGTCGTTGGTCACGTAGCCCCAGCCGGCGCTCAGGTTGCCGATCGGGTTGAACCAGGTGCCGTCCACGTCGTTGCGGACGTAGTCGGTCTGCAGGCCCGTCGCCGAGTCGTCGACACGGCTGCCGAAGAACCGGTACTGCAGCTTCCAGTCGGGGGCGGGCTTCAGGACGCCCAGGTACTGGAAGGTCCCCAGCTCGTAGTCCGTGTCCACCGCCGTCAGTTCCTGCTTGCCGTAGGAGGCCCGCACGTAGTGCGACAGGAGTTCCGGGAAGAGGTAGCAGGGGCCGTTCAGGCGCAGGGACATGACGTTGCCCTGCCGGTCGGCGGCGGCCAGGTTCTCGTCCGTGAAGTCGGAGAACTCGTAGCCGATCGCCGCGGTGCGGCTGCCCGCCCGCCCTTCGGCCTCGAAGCGGCCGGTGAACATCGAGTAGTCGTACGTCGAGCCCAGGAAGCTGTTGGTGCCCGACGGGTACGAATAGCGGTCGCCGGTCCTGCGCTGGTCGCCCAGGTCGGCGCTGATGCGCCAGTTGCGCGACGGGGTCAGCACCAGGTTGCCCCGCATGTTCTTGCGGTTGCTCTCGACGTCGCCGGCGGCGTCGAAGAGCTGGCGGTGCTGGTCGTACTTGAGCGTCAGGTTCACCAGGCTGGGCACGCGGTACGAGAACATGCCGCGGCCGCTCTCCTGGTTCACCTCGTGCACGTCCAGGTTGAAGTAGCTCTTCTTGCCCATCTGCCCGAACAGGTTCACCCGGGAGACGGAGAAGCCCTCGTGGATGTTGAAGGTCTCGGGCATGACGCTCAGGTTGCCGGCGGTCTCGTCCTTGACGATGCCGCCGAGCTTGATCTCGCCGCCCAGCGGGCCCGCCCACGCGGCCGACGCCGTGAGGGCGGCCAGCAGCAGCGTCATCCCGAGGGTCGTGGCTTTGCGATGCATCACATCACCCTCCTAGCGGGAATGACAGCCGGCCGCGAAGCACCCTTGGCCTTCGAGGGCGGTCGTCAGGAAGTTCTTGTTCGTGTACGAGCCGTGGATGTCCACGTGGCACTCCGTGCAGGACACGCCGGCCCACTGGCTGCCGTGGAAGCTGTTGTAGTTGTGCAGGGGCACCACGTGGCACTGGGTGCAGGTCTGGTAGTGGGGCGCCTCGTAGGGCTGCTTCAGCAGCCGCGGCACGTAGGACCCGTGGGGGTCGTGGCAGGCGATGCAGCCGCCCTCGTCGGTGCCGTAGTCCACGGCGGCCTGGTGCTCGTAGGGGAAGGGACCCTGGAACTGGTTGTGGCAGGTCAGGCAGGCAGCGTTGGTGCCCTGCATGGCCAGTTCCGCCGGCCGGTCGTCGGTCGCCAGGTGGCAGCTGGAGCACTGCAGGAACTCGCGGTCGCCCGCCGGGTGCCGGAAGGGCTTGCTGAACTCGCCGCGCACCGCGGCGTGGCAGGTGTAGCACAGCTCCGGCTGCCGATCCTTCAGCAGGTGCTCCGCCGACCGGCCGTGCACCATGTGGCAGCTCAGGCAGCTCACGCCGGCGTCGGCGTGGGGGCTGAGCGTGGCCTGGTTCACGGCGTGGGTGCCGCTGTGGCAGCTGGAGCAGACCTGCCAGACCCCGGCGGCCGTCAGGCCGGCCGGGTTCGCCATGGGGTTGGCCGCGGGATCGTCCTCCCAATGGGCCGCGGTCCCGGCATGGCAGTCGGTGCAGGCGACGTGGGTGTCCAGGTCGGCCAGCCGGACCATGTGGGGCCCGCCGCGCAATCCGTCCGCCGCGTCGCCGTGGCAGTCCAGGCAGGCCTGCGACTCGCGCAGGGCCTGCTCCGGCACCTGGGCCCAGGCGGCAGGAATTGCCCAGCCCATGGCCAGGACTGCGCCGCCGATCGCCAGCCCTGCGAACCGCGACGGCTTCACGAATCTGTTGCGCAAGTCGCCAACCTCCCTGCTGGAGTGCGTGCATGACATCGTTGTGAAAAACTACGCATCTACTAGGAGAATCGTAAAGCAATATCTGTACCTGAAGTTAATTTTTTAACGAGACTGAGAATCAGACCTGTTCGAAGAATCACGACGAACCTGTGACAAGGGTTGGGTCGGTGGGCGGAGGCATGTTAACCTCCCGCAAGGCCCGGCGTATCGAGCGGCTCGATTCAATTGACTGCGCAACGAACAGGTGTGAGATTCCGGGTAGCGGCCGGCGATCCGGCCGCCGCATCGCGTGGCGCGGTGCCCACCTCCGTCAGGCGAAAGGACACGCCCCATGTCCGCTGACCCGCAGGATGCCGGACCCCGCCGGCGCTTCCCCTCGTCCTTCTACAACACGATCACCCTGGCGGGCACCGCCCTGGCCGCGATCAGCCTGGGCCTGATCCTGTTCCTGATGGCGCTGGAGGCCCTCAGCCACGAGCACAAGCCCTACATGGGCATCATCGCCTTCGTGATCCTGCCCGGCTTCCTCGTCGTCGGGCTGGTGGTCGCGGCGATCGGCGTGCTGCGCCAGCAGCGCCGGCGCAAGCTGGGCCTGCCCAGCACCGACCGCCTGCCCCGCATCGACCTGAACGATCCGGCCCAGCTGCGCGCCAGCGTGCTGGTCGGCACCGGCGGCGTGCTGTTCCTGCTGCTGACCGGCTTCGGCAGCTTCAAGGCCTACGAGTACACCGACAGCGACCAGTTCTGCGGCACCGTGTGCCACGAGGTGATGAAGCCCGAGTACACGGCGTACCAGGCCTCGCCCCACGCCCGCGTGGGCTGCGTGGAGTGCCACATCGGACCGGGTGCCGAGTGGTTCGTGCGCTCCAAGCTCTCGGGTGCCTACCAGGTCTACTCGGTGATGTTCGACAAGTTCTCGCGGCCCATCGAGACGCCCATCAAGAACCTGCGCCCCAGCCGCGACACCTGCGAGCAGTGCCACTGGCCGGCCCACTTCGCCGGCGAGAAGATGGTGATCCACGACTACTTCGCCAGCGAGGAGGGCAACGACCACTGGCGCCTGCAGCTGCTGATGAGGATCGGCGGCGGCGGCGCGGGCATCGCCCCGGCCCACGGCAGCCACTGGCACATGGCCGAGGAGGTGGAGGTCACCTACGTCTCCACCGACGACAAGCGCGAGGACATCCCCTGGGTGCGGTTGCGCCTGGCCGACGGCACCGAGAAGATCTACCGGGACACGGAAGCCGACTTCGACGAGGCGACCCTGCCCGACCACGTCCTGCGCACCATGGACTGCATCGACTGCCACAACCGGCCGACCCACCACTACAACCCGCCGTCGCGGCTGGTGAACACCGCGCTGCAGAACGGCGTCATCGCCGCCGACCTGCCGGGGATCAAGGGGTTGCTGGTGGGTTTGATGGAGGCGGACTACGCCACCGAGGACGAGGCCCTGGCGGCCATCGACGCGGGCGTGCGCGGCCACTACCTGGACGCCTACCCCGAGCTCGCGGCCGGGCGCGGCGCCGACCTGGACAAGGCGGTTGCCGCGGCCCAGCACCTGTTCAAGACCAACATCTTCCCCGAGATGCGGGTCAGCTGGCGCCACTTCCCCGACCACATCGGCCACCTGACCACCGACGGCTGCTTCCGCTGCCACGACGGCAACCACACGACCGACGAGGGCGAGACCATCCGCCGGGACTGCAACCTGTGCCACACCATCGTGTCCCAGGAGCGGATCAGCGGCGACCTCGTGGAGTCGCTGGCGGGCGTGGAGTACCAGCATCCGGAGGACATCGGGGACGACTGGAAGGTCCTGAACTGCAGCGAGTGCCACGGCGGCTAGACGCCCCGGCACCGCGTGGACGCGGGCGGCCCTCACCCCCCGGGGGAGTGAGGGCCGTCGCCGTGCCGGCGGGATGGCCCGTGCCTACCGGTCCGGCTGTTCTTCCTTCTGCAAGGCCATCATGCCCTCGACGGCCGCCACCGCCGCCCGGATCGCCGGGACGTCGGTGGTCACGGCGAAGCCGTAGCCGGCCGGACTGCCGGTGATGAACGAGGTGAAGGGCACCGGCTGCTCGAGGCGCGGCAGTGCGCCCGGGTCCCCGCCGCCCAGCTCGGTCATCAGGCCGGCCAGCCAGTTGGCCAGGGGCATGAGGTCGCCCACGATCACCTGCCGGCAATCGGGGCCGGCCGCCTTGGCGGCCGCCGCCACCCGCGGGTCGGGCTTGCCGCCGCCGCCGGCCAC
>JACZKN010000257.1 GCA_014859985.1 Candidatus Krumholzibacteriia bacterium
CCCGGCGCCTGGCAGCGGTGGCGGTCGCGCGCCAGGACCTCGCGCCGCACGCGCGGGGGGATCGTCGTCGTGTTGCGGTCGCCGGGCGAGGCCACGGCCGCGTCGCACTGCAACCGGTCCGCCTCGGCGCGCGCGACCGGGCGCCCGTCCACCTCCATGCGGCCGCACAGCGGGCACAGGTGGGCGTGGATCTGGACCGGCGGGCGCACGGCCCCCCGGGGGGCACTCGACTCGCAAGCCTCTGCAGCGATTGAAGTTGCCGCATCGTCCGTTCCCGCCAGCGCGTCCAGGGCGTCCAGCAGGACCTCGACCCGCGCAGCCGGCAGGCCGCGCCGCTTGCGCAGCCGTTCCCACGCCGCCTCCCAGCGCGCGTGCTGCTCCGGCGTGAACACCAGGCCCACGCGCACGGGCACCTCGCGGGCCAGCGCGTCGAGGTCGGCGGCCTCGAGATCGGCGGGGTCGAGGTCGAGGGGGGCGAGGTCGGCGGCGGCCGGCACCTCGGGCATCGCCACCGCCACCGCCACCGGCGCCAACTCCAACTGCGCCGACCTCCGCCGCTTCGCCTTCGCCTGCACGACCTTCACCCGCTGCGCCAGGTCCGCCCGCGTGCGCGTCCGCGCCTCTGCGGCCCATTGCTCGTCCGTGACCGGCGTGGCGACTTTCACCACCTCGCGGGCCTGGGTGTAGCCGATGTGGCCGGCGGCCAGCTCGGCGCGCACGGCCGGCAGGGCGTCCAGCTTCTGGGCGAGGGTCATGAAGTCGGTGGTCTTGGACGACGAGAACCCCAAAGCAGTCTTCGCGTACTGCGGCATCGACCCGTAGCCCAGGTCGCGGTAGAGGCCGCGGCGCAGGACCTCGCCGAACCACAGGACAGCGCAGTGGCGGGCGCGGTCGGTGGCGCGGTCGGCGGCGACCAAGGCGCGATGGACCTCGCGGGCGGGGCGATCGGCGACGAAATCGGGCAGTTCGAGCGTGGCCATGGCGGCGTCCTCCAAGGGGCTTGACATGGGGGAGGAATATGGCGAAAATATAGCGAAATACACCGAGCGGCGCAAGGCCTTTTTTCGGAAAAACAAAAGAGTTAGCCCATGCTTCCCGCCCTCTGGTGCAAATCCCACTTCTCCTTCCTCGAGGGCGCCTCGGCCCCCGACGAACTGGTGCAGCGCGCGGCCGACCTCGCCATCCCCGCCATCGCCCTGACCGACCGCGACGGCGTCCCGGGCATCCCCTCGGCCTACGTCGCGGCGAAGGACGGGCCGCTGAAACTCATCACCGGCAGCCAGGTCAGCATCGACGATGGCACCTCCATCGTGCTCCTGGCCGCCGACCGCGAAGGCTACGCCAACCTCTGCCGCCTGGTCACCGCGGGCCGGCGGCGGGCGCCCAAGGGCCAATGCTCCGTGCGCTGGGACGAGGTCGCCAACCACGCGCCGGGGCTCATCGCCCTGTGGGGCGGCCGCGAAAGCGCCCTCGCCGCCGAAGCCGACCCCGGGCCCGCGGCGCGCGCGCTGCGCGATGCCTTCGCCGACCGCCTCTACGCCCTGGTGGCCCGCCACCTGGACGCCACCGAGGGCCGCCCCGAACGCCGCCTGCGCGAGCGCGCCGCGTACCTGGGTCTGCGTATCGCCGCAGCAACCGAAGTCCTCTACCACGACCGCGCCCGCCGCCCCCTGCAGGACGTGCTCACGTGCATCCGCGCGACCACCACCCTCGCCGAGGCCGGCACGCTCCTCAGACCCAACGACCGCCACGCCCTCCCTTCGCCGCAGCTCATGCAGAAACTCTTCGCCGACGACCCCACCGCGCTGGACACCGCAAAAGAGATCGCCACCCGCTGCACCTTCGACCTGGGCTCCCTGCGCTACCGCTACCCCGCCGAGCACCTGCCCTTCGGCATGTCCGAGGCGCGCTGGCTGGACCAGCTGGTAAAAAAAGGCGCCCGCGACCGCTTCGGCACGCCGGTGCCGAACGACATGGCCAACCGCATCGCCCGCGAACTAGAGCTGATCCACGAGCTGGACTACGAAGGCTACTTCCTGACCATGGCCGAGATCGTGCGCTTCTGCCGGGACGAGGGCATCGTCTGCCAGGGGCGCGGGTCGGCGGCCAACTCGGTGGTGTGCTACTGCCTGAAGGTGACGGCGGTGAACCCGCGCGAGGTGGATCTGCTGTTCGAGCGCTTCATCAGCCGCGAGCGGGCCGAGCCGCCGGACATCGACCTGGATATCGAGCACGACCGGCGCGAGGAGGTGATCCAGCACGTCTACCGCAAGTACGGGCGCGACCGGGCGGCCATGGTGTGCAACGTGGTGCGCTTCCGGCCGCGCTCGGCCATCCGCGAGGTGGGCAAGGCGCTGGGGCTGCCGGCGGTGAACCTGGACCGGCTGGCCAAGCTGACCGGTTATCACGGCGAGCTGGACGCCGCCAACCTGGCCCGCGCCGGCTTCGACCCGCGCGCGCCGCTGCACGCGCACTTCGTCAAGCTGGTGGACCAGATCCAGGAGTTCCCCCGCCACCTGTCGATCCACCCCGGCGGCTTCCTGCTGGGGCACGAGCCGGTGCACGACCTGGTGCCCATCGAGAACGCCAGCATGCCCGGCCGCACGGTCATCCAGTGGTCCAAGTACGACGTGGAGGCCCTCGGCCTGTTCAAGGTCGACCTCCTGGGCCTGGGCGCCCTGAACCAGCTGCACCGGGCTTTCGATCTGCTGCGCGCGCACCGCAGCATCGACCTCACGCTGGCCCGCATCCCCCGCGAGGACAAGGCCACCTTCGCCATGCTGCACGCGGCCGACACCGTGGGCGTCTTCCAGGTGGAGAGCCGCGCCCAGATGGCCATGCTGCCGCGGCTGCAGCCGGAGTCCTACTACGACCTGGTGATCCAGGTGGCGATCATCCGGCCCGGGCCCATCACCGGCGGCATGCTGCACCCGTACCTGGCGCGGCGACACGGCAAGGAGCAGGTCACGTACCCGCACCCGGACCTCGAACCGGTGCTGCGCAAGACCCTGGGCGTGCCCCTGTTCCAGGAGCAGGTGATGCGCCTGGCGATGGAGGCGGCCGACTACACGCCCGGCGAAGCGGACCAGCTGCGCCGGGACATGGCCACCTGGCGGCGGCACGGGCCCATCGAGGACCACCACGAGCGGCTGGTTTCGCGCATGACCGCCAAGGGCATCGCCCCCGAGTTCGCCGAGCGGGTCTTCCAGCAGATCAAGGGCTTCGGCGAGTACGGCTTCCCCGAGAGCCACGCCGCCAGCTTCGCGCTGATCGCCTACGCCACCGCGTGGCTGAAGTGCCATCACCCGGAGGTCTTCGCCTGCTCGCTGCTGAACGCCCAGCCCATGGGGTTCTACTCCTGCGGCACCATCGTCGAGGACGCGCGGCGCCACGGCCTGGCCGTCCTGCCCATCGATGCGACCGTCAGCGACCGCGACTGCACCCTGGAGGAGGTGCCCGCGGCGCAGTCCCGCCGCCGCCCCGTCCTGGGCATCCGCATGGGCCTGCGCTACATCAAGGGCCTGTCGTCCGCGGGCATCGCGGCGCTGGTCGCCGCCCGGCGCGAGCGCCTCTTCGTCTCCATCGCCGACCTGGCCCGCCGCGCGCGCCTGGCCGACGACGAGCTGAAGGCCCTGGCCGCGGCCGACGCCCTGGCCGCGTTCTTTCCCGAACGCCGCCAGGCCCTGTGGGCGGTGCACGGGCTCAGCCGCCGCGATCCGCCCGGCCAGCTGCTGCTGCCCCTGGACGATCCCTCGCCCACACCAAGGCTGCGCGCGCTCACGGACCTGGAGGAGGTGAACTGGGACTGGACCAGCAGCGGCCACAGCACCCGCGGCCACCTGCTGGAGCCGCTGCGCGCG
This sequence comes from Candidatus Krumholzibacteriia bacterium, assembly GCA_014859985.1. Taxonomy (GTDB): domain Bacteria; phylum Krumholzibacteriota; class Krumholzibacteriia; order LZORAL124-64-63; family LZORAL124-64-63; genus JACZKN01. The sequence continues at coordinate 3,861 of JACZKN010000257.1, forward strand.
GTGCTGCAGGCCCAGGGCTGGCCCACCGCCGCCCAGTTGAACGCCCTGCCCCACGGCCGGCGCGCCGACTACGTGGGCGTGGTCATCGTGCGCCAGCGGCCCCACACCGCCAAGGGCGTGACCTTCGCCACCCTGGAGGACGAGACCGGGTTCGTGAACCTGGTGTTCTGGGCCCAGGTGTGGGAGGAGCACAAGGTGCTGGCCAAGACGTTGGCGCTGATGGGGGTCAGCGGCCGCATCCAGTCCGAGGACAAGGTGGTGCACCTGGTGGTGGATCGGGTGTGGGAGCCGCGGCTGGAGGCGGCGCCGGCGGTGGGGGGGAGCCGGGATTTCCACTGACTGGACTTCCGCCGGCTTTTCGGACAACCCTCGGGCTATCGAGCACCCGCTGCCGATTCAAGCGGTTCGATCGCATCGACAATCAACCTCTCGGCGGCGATCCCATACTCCTCCCGTGACGGCTGGCTCAACGCGAGCAGTCCCGCGACGCATGTGTCGTGGGCCTGTTCGAGATCCACGGGGCTTGCGAGAAGTTGCCGCAGACCGCGACCTGCACGTCGGGCGAGGTCGCGGTGTTCGGTCGGGAACCGGTCACGCAGCGCCCGTTCCCACAGGCCGGGCCAGGCGCGGAGCGCGTCAGGGTCTTCGTTCATGGCCAACCAGGCGATGGCGATGACGCGCCCCAGGTCCTTGTTGCTTCGCTTCATTCCGGGCCAACCCGACATGGTGTCCGGCCGGATCTCCGGATGTTCGAGGAGATTGGCCAGCGCCATCATTTCGGGCCGGGCGACGAAGATCCGGAACGGCGTCGGGTCGGGATGGTAGTCGTGCAGGGAAAGGAAGCCGAAACTGGGAATGGCGAAATCGTTGACCGCGGTAGGGACGCGCAGGAAGCTCCTGGAGCGGTCTTCGCCCTGCTCCGGCACCGTCAGGAGTTCCAGGAACCAGCCATGCGTGCCGGGTCTGTGCAGGCGGGGCGCGGGCAACGTTTCAAGCGGTGCTCCTTTCCTGCCGGGTTCCGGCCAGTCCTCGCTCGCGTGATAGACCCAGCCGGCCTCGAGCAATCGTTCCACGATGACCACGCTCTTCTCCACGGCATGGATACGCGGCGAGACCAGGCAATCAGCGTCCTTGGTGCGCACGGCCATCTCGGGACGGTCCTTGAAGTACCGATAGCCGACGGCCAGGCTGCCGGTCACGATCATGAACTCGTGACAGCCCTCGGGAATCGCCGCGGCGATCTCCTCCAGGACCGCAGCCGGAAGGACGGGGATCATTCCACTTGGCGGCAGCACCATGTCAGCTTCTCCCGCGCAGAATCAGGTTGTCCTGGAACTGCTTGAATTGTCGGCCAAGCCCGGCCTCGTTGAGATCCAGCAGGCACTCGATCGGATCCGCCACCGGCAGACCATCCGAGGTCGTCCGGAACAACGGCGTTGTTCGCCGCAGGTAGTGGACCGCCAGTCGCGCGGGGCCGTGGACGTCGCTGGTCGGCCGGAGGCCGGGATCGAGCTTCGCGATGGGGAGCGGGTCCACCCTGTTCCCCGGGGCATGGACGCAGATATCCAGGCGTGGCGAGCCGACCAGGTCGAGCCCGGGGAAGTGCCAACTGGCGCCGAACGTGCCGCCGACGGCGACGTCCGACCTGTTCCAGTCACGAAGCCGGCCCAGGAGCGAGCCCGGTGATCTAGGTTGACCGGAGATGTCGATGTAGTACTCGGAAGCACGAGAATCCCGCGACGTCGCGAGGAGCCTGTTCCACGTCTCCTGATTGGGTGCCTTGATCCCGTAGCGCTTGTCGTCGGTCTGGAGCAACGTCGGTCCGAGTCGCGAAAGCGCTGACTTGATCGTGCGAAAGCTGGCGCCGATGTCATCGGCAAGCCGGCTTGCCGTGACCGGCTCCTGGTTCCAGGCCCATCTGACGAGGAGATACTTCTCGACTTCGGTCTGCAGGTCGGGGCGCCGCAGGTCGGTCGCACCGTCCGGCCCGGTCTCTTGCAACAGCCGGGCCCGCTCATCATCCGCAAGCTGGTCCAGGAGATCGGAGAATGCTTCCTGTTCAGTCGTCAGGAGCTGCATCCTGTCCGCAATGTCCGGAAGCAGGATGTTGACGAACTGGTCGAACTCTTCGCGGAGCCGGTTCTCGCTGATCCGGGAATCGGCCAGGATCAACAGCCCCTTCCTGTCGCGGTCGCCGGCCAGGTGCGTCGCGAGCTGCATGAGTGCGTCGCGTACGGTCCTGACGGCTGTCGCCTTCCGGATAATCCCGACGTCCCACTCCCCGGCACGGAAATCGATCGAGAACATCTGCAGGTCCTTTCGGGATCGCCTCCCATGCACCCGGTCGATCCCATGGGCTCGACGGGCGTTCAGTGCTTTCACCTGTCCTACGACACAGTATCGGTCGGAGTGTTGCCTTTGCAAGTCAAAATTGTAGCTGCAAGTCATAATTGTACTTGCAAGTAAATATCGATACCGGAGCCGCAAGCGGTCCTCAAGACCCGTCCGAACACCGACCCACCTGCCCCCTCAAAATTCATCGCAACCCTCCCTTGCCCTCCTCCGTATCCTGCCGTAGAGTTACTATAACTATAGTAGCACCCCGACCC
>JACZKN010000258.1 GCA_014859985.1 Candidatus Krumholzibacteriia bacterium
AGCCGGGGCCGCCGGCCAGGCCGACCAGGTAGCCGAGGCCGGCTCCCAGGTGGACCGCGGCGAAGCACGAGGCGACCGCGGCCCACAGGCGACCGGGTCGCCAGCGGGCGACGTGGCCGGCATACACCGCGACGGCGGCCGTGTAGGCGCCGGCCACGGCGGCCCAGGCCTGCCAGGCCGGGGCCCAGAAGGCGCCGGCCACCGGCAACGCCACCAGCCAGAGCACGAACCCCGCCAGCAGGGTCGCCGGGGGCGACACGGAGCCCGGGTAGCGGCGGGCCATCAGCGCCCGGCCGTGGCCGTAGCGGTAGAGCTGGCGGAACAGGGCCCTCCAGCCGGCGCGCGGGTAGTAGGACACCGTCAGGTCCGGGTCGTGGTACGCCTCGACGCCCTGCCGGTGTACCCGCAGGTTGAACTCCAGGTCCTCCCCCGCGTCGAAGGCCTCGTCCACCCCGCCCAGGTCCGCGTAGAGCCCGCGGGTGTAGCCGCAGCCGGCGCTCAGGGGGTTGCAATGGCCGCTGCCGCCGTCGTAGATCTTCGAACCGGTGTGGTGGCCCAGGGCCGAGCCGCGGGCCAGGGCCACGGCGCGCTGGAAGAGGGTGACCCCTTCGGCGAGCAGCGGCTGCGGCCGCGAGAGGCAGCGCTCGCCCCGCCGGAACGCGGCCAGGGCGGATTCGAGCATGGTGCGGCTCTCGACGCGGCAGTGGCCGTCGACGAACAGCAGGTACGCCCCGCAGGCGTGGCGCGCGCCGAGGTTGCGCCCGCTGCCGGAGGTGATGCCCGGGTTGTACAGCAGGTGCAGGTGCGGGTGCGCCAACGCCGCGGCCCGCACCAGGTCGCGGGTCTCGTCGTCGCTGTAGCCGTCGATCACCAGGATCTCGTAGGAGTCCGGCGCCAGGGACTGGTCGCAGAGCTGGGCCAGGAGGCCGCGGATGTGGGCCGCCTCGTTGCGCACGGGCACCACGACCGACAATTCCGGATGCCTGGGCGCAAGTTGGATCACGGCAGTCGGCACCTGTTGATAATGTCCATTCGAATATCCCGGCAAGATGGCCGATCCCTGCCCGGCTGTCAAACGGGATATCGGCGCCCCTAGTCCAGACTGAAATTCTTTTGGCCTAGGCGCTTGCGGGCCAGTCGCCAGAAGCCGGGCCGGTGCCGGTCGGCCTCGCGGACCCAGGCCGCGGTGCGCGGGGTCCAGGGGCTCCTCTCCCGGCGCAGGGTGCCGACGCGGCCGAGCCCGTCCCGCACGGCGCGCAGCCAGGCCGGCAGGTGGCCGTCGCGCAGGCTGTAGGCCAGCATGGCGCCCAACCCCCGGACGAGGTAACGGGCGGCGTAGCCCGCCGGCTGGTGCAGCACCGCCACCCAGAACAGGTTGCGGGTGTCGAAGTAGTAGCGCCGCCAGCCGGGGCGGCCGCTGCGTTGGTGGTCGTGGCCCACCGTGATGCGGCCGTCGTGGACGATGTCCCAGCCCGCATCCAGCAACCGATACGCCAGCTCCAGGCCCTCGTGGCTGATGAAGAAGTCCTCGCGGTAGAGCCCCGCCCGGGCCAGGGCCGCCCGGCGGAAGGCCACCGCGCCCTCGGTCAACTCGTAGGTGGGAAACCGCCCGGCCGCCTCGGTCACCGGGCGCCGGTGCACCCAGTCGCGCACCCGCGCGGTGCCCGGCCAGGTGACGGTGAAGGTGACGGCCCCCAGCCGCGGGTCCTCGGCGAAGGCCCGCCGCACGGCCGCCAGCTGCCCGGGCCCGAAATCCACCATGTCGTCGTCGAGGGTGACCACGATGCCGCCTGTCGCCTGCTCCAGCCCCCGGTTGCGCGCCCCCACGCCGCGGTTCTCCGGAAGGGCCACCAGCCGGACCCGGGGGTGGCGCTCGCTCAGGGCGGCGGGCGTGCCGTCACCGCTGCCGTTGTCCACGACGATCACCTCGACGTCCGGGTCGCCGAGGGCCGCCAGCTGGCCCACCAGGCGCAGCACCGCGTCGCGGCGGTTGCAGGTCAGGATGACGAAGGAGACCGGCACCGCCGCGCTCACCGGCAGGCTCCGTCGCCGAGAGCCGGCAGGCCGCCGGCGAGGTCGAAGCCCCGGTCGGCCAAGGCCGGCAGCAGCTGGTCCAGCAGGGCGTGGATCGCGTCCCGGTCGTCGTGCAGCAGCACGATGTCGCGGCCGCGGGCCTCGCCGGCCAGGCGGCGGCCCAGATCGGCGGCCTGGCCGCGGTCGCCGGTCTGCCAGTCCAACGGGTCGAGGGACCACAGCACGTGCTGCAGGCCGAGGCGGACCGGCACCACCAGGCTGCCCGGATGGATGCGGCCCCCCGGCGCGCGGAAGAAACGGGGCGCCGTCCCGGTGGCCCCGGCCACGGCGGCCGAACAGCGCCGCACGTCCCGCAGGTAGCCGGCCGGCGCGGGCAGCCGGGCCATGCCGTGGGCGTAGGAGTGGTTCCCGACCGCGTGGCCGCTTTCGGCGATCCGGCGGGCCAGGTCCGGGACGTCCTCGACGCGCCGGCCGAGCACGAAGAACAGGGCCCGGGCGCCGTGCTCCTGCAGGCGGTCGAGCACGCCCTCGGTCACGCCGCGCACCGGGCCGTCGTCGAAGGTCAGCAGCACCGACCGCGCGCAGCCGGGCGGCAGGCGGCGCACCAGGAAGGGCGCCAGCAGGGCGCTCGTCAGCGGGCGGGGTCGCACGATCGCGCTCCTTCGCGTTGCGGCGGGGCCGACCGCCGCCAGTGCGGAAGCTAGCACGAAGGTTCCGCCGGTGCCAACCGGGTTGGCGACGCCTTGGTGGGCAATGTCCGGGTTGGCGAGGTCAGACGACCCTCGCCTTGTACCCGTACTGCAGCACCTCCCACTCGCGCCCGCAGCGCAGGCGGCGGAAGATCAGCTCCACCTCGGTGCCGATGTCCACCGCATCCGGCGGCGCCTCGGCCACCATGCAGGTCAGGCGCACGCCGTTCTCCAGCTCGACGATGGCGTTGACGTAGGGCTTCTGGTCGTCGAACTCCGCGGGCGGGATGTCCACGACGGTGCAGGTGACCACCTTGCCGCGGTTGGGCAGCACCACGGTCGTGGACTCGCGGGCGCCGCACTTGCGGCACACGGCCCGCGGCGGGAAGTGGATCTCGCCGCAGTCGGCGCAGCGGCCGGCCTCCAGCCGGTAGCGCTGGGGGATCTCGCGATGGTAGCGCGGGGAGATCATCGGCTCACCTCCAGGATGTGCACCGTGCAGCTGCCGCCGCTGCCGCCCATGTTCTGGGCCAGGCCCCGGCGGGCGTCCTTGACCTGGCGCTTGCCGGCCTTGCCGGTCAGCTGCTCGTAGAGTTCCGCGATCTGGGCGATGCCCGTGGCGCCCACGGGATGGCCCTTGCTCTTGAGCCCGCCCGAGGTGTTGACGGGGATGCGCCCGCCCAGGGCGGTCTCGCCCGCCGAGGTGGCCGCCGCCGCCTTGCCCGGCTCGAAGAAGCCCAGCTCCTCCAGGCAGACCAGCTCGGCGATGGTGAAGCAGTCGTGCACCTCGACCAGGTCGATGTCCCGGGGCCCGACCCCCGCCATGGCGAAGGCCCGCCGGGCGGCCGCCTGCACCACGGGGATCCGCGACACGTCCGCGCGGTCGTGCAGGGCGATGGTGTCGGTGGCGTGGCCGCTGCCCAGGATGCGCACCACGGGCTTGCCCAGGGCGCGGGCCACCTCGACCGGCGCCAGCAGCACCGCGGCCGCACCGTCGCTGACGGGTGAGCAGTCGAACAGGCCGAGCGGCGAGGCCACCATCACCGCGCCCAGCACCGTTGCCCGGGTGATCTCCTGGGGGAACTGGGCCTTGGGATTCAGGGCGCCGTGGCGGTGGTTCTTGACCGCCACGTCCGCCAGCTGCTCCCGCGTGGTGCCCCATTTGTGCATGTGGGCCTTGGCGATCATGGCGTACAGGCCCGGGAAGGTGACGCCGTGGTAGACCTCGTACTCCTGGTCCGCGGCCGTGGACAGGCAGTAGGTGGCGTCGGCGCCGTCGTTCATCTTCTCGACCCCCGTGGCCAGCACGTAGTCGCTGGCGCCGGAGGCCACCTCCAGCCAGGCGGCGCGGAACGCCGCCCCGCCCGAGGCGCAGGCCGACTCGACCCGGGTGGCGGCGATCCCGGCCAGGCCCGCGTAATCGGTCAGGATGGAGGCCAGGTGCTCCTGGCCGTTGAACAGGCCGGAGCTCATGCAGCCGATCCAGGCCGACTGGACCTGGCGCCGCTCGATCCCCGCGTCGGCCAGGCAGTCGGCCACCGCCTCGGCGTGCAGGTCCCGCAGCGGGGAGCGCCACAGCTCGCCAAACTTCGTGATGCCCATCCCGATGACAGCTACGTCTCTCATGCGCTCCACCTCCTAAAGCTGGTTCATGCGGATCTTGCCGCGGTAGGCCACGTACTTGCCGTAGTCCAGGTAGATGCGCCGGTCCGCGAGCTGGTCCCGCGTGGCCGGCGCCTTCTTCTGGATCTCCTTGATGCGGTCGGTGCAGCGGATGACGAAGCTGTCCGAGCCCGCCCCGCTGCCGAAGGAGGTGACCAGGATGCGGTCCCCCGGCTCGGCCACGTCCAGGCAGGCGGCCAGGCCCGTGGGCGAGGAGCCGCTGTAGGTGTTGCCCATCAGGTTCACCACCCAGCCCTGCTCGAGCTGCTCCTGGCGGAAGCCCGCTTCCTTGCCCGCCTTCAGGGGGAACTTGCCGTTGGGCATGTGGAAGACCGCGAAGCGGAAATCGGCGGGCTCGAGGCCGCTCTTCTCGAGCATGCCCCGGGTCGCCCCCAGCACGTGGTGGAAGTAGGCCGGCTCGCCGGTGAAGCGGCCGGCGTGGCGCGGGTAGAATTCCCCCTCGCGGCGCCAGAAGTCCGGCGTGTCCGAGGTGAAGGAATAGGTGTCGACGATCTCGGCGGCGACGTTCTCGCCGCCCATGATGTAGGCCGTGCCGCCGGCGGAGGCCGTGTATTCGAGGGCGTCGCCGGGCGCCCCCTGGCTCGTGTCCGCGCCGATGCCCAGCGCGTACCGCATCACCCCGGACTTGACGTGGCTGTAGGCCACGAACATGGCCTCGGTGCCGGCCTTGCAGGCGAACTCGAAATCGGCCACGTGGCATTCGGGTCCCGCGCCGATGGCGTCGATGACCACCGTGCCCGAGGGCTTGACCGCGTACGGGTGGCTCTCCGAGCCGATGTAGCAGCAGCCGATTTCGCGCGGGTCGATCCCCGCGCGCGCGATGGCGTACTTGGCGGCGGCCACGCTGATGGTGATGGTGTCCTCGTCCAGCCCGGGGACGGTCTTCTCCTGCAGCAGCAGGCCGCGCTTGAACGCGGCCGCGTCTGCCCCCCATTGGCCGGCGATGTCCTCGACCTTGATGCGGAAGCGGGGGACGTAGGAGCCCCAGCCGACGATTCCGTGCATGGTGTTCTCCTTTGCGGCGGTTTCCGTTACTTCGATAACGGTGTTTCAGGAGATTAGCAGGCCGATCAGGGGGTGGCAAGGACGTCCCCGTTGCCGAATACCGACAATTAGCGTAGGATATACGCCATCCTGAATGACCATTCCCATGAAGAAGCGAGCATCCGTGATCGGTACCCGCCTGGCCCACTACGAGATCACCGGGGAACTGGGCAAGGGCGGCATGGGCGAGGTCTACCGCGCCGCCGACACCCGCCTGGGCCGGGACGTGGCCCTGAAGATCCTGCCGGGCGAGTTCGCCGCCGACCCCGAGCGCCTGGCCCGCTTCGAGCGCGAGGCCCGCACCCTGGCCGCGCTGCAGCATCCGGACATCGCGGCGATCCACGGCCTGGAGACCGCCGACGGCCACACCTTCCTGGTGATGGAGCTGTGCGAGGGCGAGAACCTGGCCCAACGGCTGGCCCGTGGCCCGGTGCCGGTGGACGAGGCGGTGCGGCTGGCCACGCGCCTGGCCGGCGGCCTGGAAGCCGCCCACGAGAAGGGCATCGTGCACCGGGACCTCAAGCCCGCGAACCTCATGCTCGCGCCCGACGGCCGCCTGAAGATCCTGGATTTCGGCCTGGCGCGGGCCCTCAGCGACGGCAGCGGCGAGGGCGATCCGGAGAACTCCCCCACCCTGACCGCGGCCTTCACCGCGCCGGGCATGATCCTGGGCACGGCCGCCTACATGAGCCCCGAGCAGGCCCGCGGCCGCCCGGTGGACAAGCGGGCGGACATCTGGGCCTACGGCGTGATCGTGCGCGAGATGCTCACGGGCGAGCGCCTGTTCGCCGGCGAGACCGTCAGCGACACCCTGGCCGCGGTGCTGACCCGGGACGTGGACCTGGGCGCCCTGCCGGCGGGCACGCCGCCGGCCGTGCGCCACGTGCTCTCGCGCTGCCTGGAGCGGGACCCGCGGCCAGGGTGTCGCTGACGGTCTCGCCGGCGAACAGGCGCTCGCCCGTGAGCAT
>JACZKN010000259.1 GCA_014859985.1 Candidatus Krumholzibacteriia bacterium
CCGGAGCCGCGGCGGCCAGCCACCGGTGCCAGGACGCGGCCACGGCGGCGCCCAGTTCCGCTCCGGCGCCCAGGGCCAGCAGACCTTGCGCGTCCGTCAGGGCGAAGGGGCCTCGGTCCGCCGCCTCCAGCAGCCCGGCCAGCAGCGTGAAATCCGGGGCCAGCCGCCCGTTGAGCCACAGGGACGGGCCCGGCGGCGCGGCCGCCAGGGGGCGCCAGGCCGGGTCCGCATTCAACGGCACGAGCAGGGTCCGGACGGCCAGCGCGCCGCCGGAGGGCACCAGCAGCCCCACCCGCTCCCGCAGGCTGAACATGCCGCAGCGTACTTCCGGCACGGGCAGGCTCCAGCAGACGGGTCGGAAGCAGGCCAGGGTGTGGTCTTCGAAGAGGACGGGCAGCACGGTCACGGTGGCTCCTCGGGCGGCTACGCGGCGGTCCGCCACGGGCCGCCGCCGCGCCGAGCATGCCACACCGCCGCGGGCGTGTCGCCGGAAAAGGGCTCAGGCCAGGACGTCGAGCAGGGTGCCGAGCATCCCGTCGGCCGCCCGGACGACCGCCAGGTTGGCCGCGTAGCCGCGGCGCGCCTGCAGGATCTCCACGAGTCCCCGCTCGAGGGCTACCTCATGGCCGGCGTCGGCGGTGCCCCAGGCGGCGACCTGCTCGGCGTGGCGCGCGAAGCCGCGCTGGTGCGCGTGGAGCCCGGCCAGGGCCGCCTGGTAGACTGCCGATACCATGGTGCGCCTTCCCGCGTCGGTCCCCCCCGTCTGGGAGGATCGGCAGGACGCTGGACGGACTTGAGCGCGATCCGCAGCGGCGCCGCCGCCGGCAACCACCGGCAACCCCGGGCAACGACGGGCAACGGCGGGGCCGCGGCCCCGGGCCCGTCAACCCGCGGCGGACCGCCGCCCGCGGAAGAGCCCGATGCTCCAGCGGTAGAGGAAGCGCTTGATGGGCTCCAGGGTGCTGTACATCACCGGCACCACCACCAGGGTCAGGAAGGTGGCCACGGCCAGGCCCCAGATCACCGCCACGCCCATGGGCCCCCACCACTGGCTGGATTCGCCGCCGATGATCAGCACGTCGCCGAGGCGGCCGCCCAGCAGCGCGGCGAAGTCCAGCGACAGCCCCGTGGTCAGGGGGATCAGGCCCAGGATGGTGGTGATCGCCGTCAGCACCACCGGCCGGAAGCGGGTCTCCCCCGCCCGGACGATGGCCTCGTGCTTCTCCAGGCCCCGCGCGCGCAGCTGGATGATGTAGTCCAGGAGCACGATGGCGTTGTTGACGACGATGCCCGCCAGGGAGATCACGCCCACGCCGGTCATGATGATGCCGAAGGCCGTGCCGGTGACCATCAGGCCCGTGAGCACGCCGATCAGGGAGAGGATCACGCTCGAGAGGATGATCACCGGCACCGTCACCGAGCTGAACTGGCTGACCAGGACGACGAAGATCAGCATGATCGCCACGGAAAAGGCTTCCTGCAGGAAGGCCGACGCCTCCTCCTGGTCCTCGCTCTCGCCGGTGAAGGCCAGGGAGTAGCCCGCCGGCAGCTCGAAGTCCGCCAGCGCCCGCCGGACCTGCGCCAGCAGGGCGTTGGCGTTGAAGCCGGCGGCACTCTCGCCGCTGACGGTGACCACGCGCCGGGCGTCGATGCGGTGCACCGCCGCCAGGCCGGTGGTGAACTCGATGGTGGCGAACGCGGACACCGGGATGGTACGCCCCTCGTAGAAGACCGTCGCGCTCTCCAGGTCCTCCACCTTGCCGCGGAACGGCTTGCGGTAGCGCACGACGATGTCGTATTCGTCCTCGCCCACCCGGTACTTGGCCGCCTCGGTCCCGTGCAGGGCCGTGCGCACGGTACCGGCGATGTCGAAGGTGCGCAGGCCGAAGCGGCCGGCCTTCTCCACGTCCGGGATCAGCGTCAGCTCCGGCAGGGAGCGGTCGTAGTTGTCGGTGATGTCCACCAGCCCGGGGATCGCCCGGATCTCCTCGCCGACGCGCGCCGCCAGTTCGCCCAGCACGTCGAAGTCGTCGCCGGTGATCTCGATGTTCACCGGCTTGCCCGTCGGCGGGCCCTCCTCCATCCGGTCCACCGTCAACCGCGCCCCGGTGAAGCCGGCCAGCCGGCCGCGCAGGGCCTCCAGGGCGTCCCACGAGGAAACCGTGCGGTCCGCCTGGTCGACGAACTCCATGGTGATCTGCGCCTGGTGACCGGGCAGGGTACCGCCGCCGGACTGGTTGTCGATGGGCACGCCGACCGCGGTGGCGTACGCCTTGAGGTCGCCGCCGATCCCCGCCACCTCCGCCTCGAGGGCCGCGGCGTAGCTGTCGGTCAAGTCGATGCGGGTCCCGCTGGGCGCGTCGATGTTCACCATGGCGAACTGGGGTTCCACGTCCGGGAACAGCTCGACGCCCGCGTTGAAAAGGCCGAAGAGGACCACGACCACCACCAGCAGCAGGTTGATCCCGAGCAGCACCGGGAAGCGGTGGCGCAGGGCCCACAGCAGGGTCGGCCGGTAGCTGCGCAGGCCCAGGGCGATCAGCCGGTCGCCCAGCCGCGGGGCGCCGTGCACCTGGCGCGGCGCGGCCATGAAGCGGGCGCAGAGCACCGGGTTGAAGACCAGGGCCACCAGCAGCGAGGCGCTCAGGGTGATGATCACCGTGACGGGCAGGTAGCGCATGAACTCGCCCATGATCCCCGGCCAGAAGGCGATCGGCCCGAAGGCGCAGATCGTGGTCAGGGTCGAGGCGACCACCGCGCCGGTCACCTGCCGCGCGCCGAACTCGGCCGCCTCCTCCGCTTCCTTGCCCTTGCTCCGCTGCCGGTAGATGTTCTCCACGATCACGATGGCGTTGTCCACCAGCATGCCCAGGGCCAGGATCAGGCTGAACAGCACCACCATGTTCAGCGTGATGCCCAGCACGTTCAGCACGATGAAGGTGATCAGCATCGAGAAGGGGATCGCCAGCCCCACGAACACCGCGTTGCGGAAGCCGAAGAACGCCAGCAGCACGACCACCACCAGCACCAGGCCGCTGAGGATGTTGTTCTCCAGCTCGCCTACCATCTGCTGGATCTGCACCGACTGGTCGGCGACGATGCTGATCTCGGTGCGTTCCGGGAAGGACGGCCGCAGGCGCTCGATGGCCGCCCGCACCTCGTCGGCGATGGCGATGATGTTCTCGCCGCTGCGCTTCTTGACGACCAGCGTGACCGCGTCCTTGCCGTTGACGCGGCTGATGGTCTCGCGGTCCTTGACCCCGAAGGTCACCGTCGCCACGTCGCGCAGGTAGACCGGCGGGTCGATCCCGGGATTGACGACGAAGTCGAGGATCTCCGCCGGCGATCCCACCTCGCCCGGTACCCGCACCTGGTAGTCGTAGACGCCCAGGGAGAGCTTCCCGCCGGGAATGGTGACGTTCTGCAGGGCGACGGCGTCCTGCACGTCCTGCAGGGAGAGGTCGTGGTAGACGAGCTGCTCGGGGTCGACATCCACCTGGACCTCGTTCTCGATGCCGCCGACGAGGTCGATGCCCAGCACGCCCCTGATCTTCTCCAGTTCCTCCTGCAGGTCCTCGCCCATCTTCTTGAGCACGAACAGGTCGATGTCCCCGGCCAGGTTGACCTGCATCACGGGGAAGGCGTCCGCCGCCGACACCTCCTGCACGATCAGGTCGTTGCGGGGATCGACCGGCAGGTCGGGCTTGGCCAGCTCCACGCGGTCGCGCACCGACTGCAGCGCGTCGCTCATGTCGACCTTGGACTCGAACTCCAGGGTGATCGACGACATCCCGTACGACGAGCTGCTGGTCATCTCCTTGAGGTCCTCGAGGCCCTTGAGCTCCTTCTCGAGCTTGCGGGTCACCAGGTTCTCCATGTCCTCGGGGCTGGTCCCGGCGTACGGGGCGATCACCATCACGTAGGGGATCTTCACGTCCGGCGACGACTCCCGCGGCAGGTCCAGGTAGGAGGAGACACCCATGATGGCGATGATCGTCATGAAGGCGAAGATCATCGGGTAGCGCCGGATGGCGCCGCGGGTGAGGTTCATCGGACGGCCTCCGCGCCCGTTCGCGCGGCGCCGCCGAGCCGGGTGGCGGCACCGGCGGCCGTCACCTCCGCCGGGTCGCCGGGC
>JACZKN010000260.1 GCA_014859985.1 Candidatus Krumholzibacteriia bacterium
CGGACGAGCTGGCCGCCGGCCAGGCGGCGGGCCAGCAGCAAAGGGCGGATGCGGTCGTCGGGCAGGTCGTCGTCGTCCAGGCCCAGGCCGGCGGCCAGCTCGTCCGCCCACTGGGTGTCCGTCAAGAGGCGCGGCAGCAGCAGGGCCTCGCGGCCGCTGCGCTCCAGGAGCCGGTGCTCGAGGTCACGGCAGGCCCGGGCCGAGGGCAACAGCACCAGGGCGTCGGCCAGGTCGCCGTCCGCCGCCCCGGGCAGGGCGGCCAGCAGCTCGCCCGCCACATGGGCCAGCAGGTCGGCGGCGAAGGGGACGGTCAGCACCTGGCGGGTCATGGGGTGGGTCTACCTCGGGGCAGCGGCGAAGGGGCGATGTCGGGGTCAGCTTAGCACAGGGCCCGCCGGCGGCCCAGCCCGGGGCCGCCGGCACGATTCCGGTGGCGACCGGACACCTATTCCCTTAAACAAGATGAACCTGATCCTCGATAATCATATCAACAGGGAGCCCGCAATGAGCGACCAGAAGCCGGATCCGCACCTTCCCGACCGCCCCGATCCCGACCCGACGGCGCCCGCGAAGGCACGGGACGACGATGCCACGCTGACCATGGGCGGCGCGTCCTCGGCGTCCGCCCCCGAGCAGCCGGGGGCGATGATCGGCAACTACAAGCTGCTGGGGATCCTCGGGGAAGGCGGCTTCGGCACGGTGTACCGGGCCGAGCAGCTCGAACCGGTCAAGCGCCGGGTCGCCCTGAAGATCATCAAGCTGGGCATGGACACCAGGCAGGTCATCGCCCGCTTCGACGCCGAGAAGCAGGCGCTGGCGATGATGGACCATCCCGGCATCGCCAAGGTCTTCGACGCCGGCTCGACCGGGACCGGGCGCCCCTATTTCGTGATGGAGCTGGTCGAGGGCGTCCCGGTGACCCGGTACTGCGACGACCACCGGCTGGGAACGCGGGAGCGCCTGGAGCTGTTCGGCATGATCTGCGCCGCCGTCCAGCACGCCCACCAGAAGGGCGTGATCCACCGGGACATCAAGCCGTCGAACGTCCTGGTGACGGAGGTCGGGGGACGACCCGTGCCCAAGGTGATCGACTTCGGCATCGCCAAGGCGACCGAGGCCCGCCTGACCGAGCAGACCCTCTTCACCCACGAGGCCCACTTCATCGGCACGCCCGCCTACATGAGCCCCGAGCAGACGGGCATGTCCGACCTGGACGTCGACACGCGCAGCGACATCTACTCCCTCGGCGTGCTCCTGTACGAGCTGCTGGCGGGCGTGACCCCGTTCGACGGGGCGGAGCTGCGCAGCGCCGGCTTCGCCGAGATCCAGCGCATCATCCGCGAGGACGACCCGCCGCGGCCCAGCGCCCGCGCCAGCCGTCTGGGCGAGCGCCTGACCGCGACGGCCGAGTTCCGCCGGCTGCGCGGCCCCCAGCTCGTCAAGCGGCTCCAGGGCGAGCTGGACTGGATCGTGATGAAATGCCTGGAGAAGGACCGCACGCGGCGCTACGAGACGGCCGACGGCCTGGCCCTCGACGTGAGTCGCTTCCTGGCCGACGAGCCGGTGGCCGCGTCGCCGCCCAGCCGTTCCTACCGCCTGAGGAAGCTGGTCGTGCGCAACCGCGCCGTCTTCGCGGCCGGCACGGCGATGGTGCTCCTGCTGGCCGCGGGCGTCCTGGGCACGGGCGTCGGCCTGGTGCGCGCCCGCGCGGCCGAGCGGGAGGCCGTGTCCGAGGCCGCGAAGTCCGCGCAGGTCGCCCGCTTCCTCTCGGACATGCTCGGCGGCGTCGGGCCTTCGGCGGCGCGCGGCCGCGACACCGAGATGCTCGAGGAGATCCTGGCGGCGACGGACGCCAAGATCGGCGAGGAGCTGCAGGGCCAGCCGGAGGTCGAAGGCGAGATCCGCTCCCACCTGGGCATGACCTACTACGACCTCGGACGCCTCGAGCAGGCGAAGGCGCAGTACGTACTGGCCCGGGATCTGCTGGTCCGTGCGCACGGGGAAGCGCATGGCGACGTGGCCCGCCAGCACAGCAACCTCGGGCTGGTGCACGAGGCCCTCGAGGAGTACGAACCGGCCGAGACCAACCATCTCAAGGCGCTGGAGCTGCGGCGCGGACTGGTCGCGGCGGGGGATCGCGGCGATCCCGAGCAGCACCTGTCGATCCGGGAAGACCTGGCCATGAACCTGGTCAACCTGGCGAACCTCTACGTGAACGTCTCGCGTTACGCGGAGGCCGAGCCCCTGCTGCAGGAGGGGTTGGAGCGCATGCGCGACCTCAAGGGCGACGGGGACGAGAACGTGGCCATCTGCCTCAACAGCCTGGGCAACCTGATGCAGCACCTGCGGCGCTACGACGAGGCGGGCCCCTATTACGAGGAGGCCCTGGCCGTGCACACCGCTCTCCTGGGCGAGGACCACCCGTACGTGATCACGGACATCTTCAACCTGGGCTGGCTGGCCATGAACACGGAGGACCTCACCGGCGCGGCCGCACGGTTCGAGCAGGCCGTGGCCCTGTCCCGGCGCGTCTACAAGGAGACCCACCCCAACCTGATCCTGGCCATCAACGCCCAGGCCACCGCCGAGCAGAAGGGCGGGCAGCCCGCCGCGGCCGAGCCCCTGTTCCGCGAGTGCGTGGCCCTGGCCGAGGAGATCTTCGGCCCCGACCACAGCTCCACCGCCGACCAACTGCTGGACCTGGGCGAATGCCTGTCGGCCCTGGAGCGCTTCGACGAGGCGGACGCGCTGTCGCGCCGCGCCATCGCGATCCACGAGAAGTCCTTTGGCGCCGACAGCCCGCTGACCCTGAGGTCGCGCTACAACTACGCCTACTCCGTCTACGACCGCGGCGACATCGACCAGGCCATCCCGCTGCTGGAGGAGTCGGTCGCCGCCTACGCCGCGGCCCTGGGACGCGAGCACGACAGCACCGCGCTGGCGCTGAACAACCTGGGGCGGGCCCTGCGCGACGCCGGCCGCCTCGACGAAGCCGTCGCTCCGCTGGCCGAGTGCCGGGACATCCGCGTGCGCCTCTTCGGCCCGGCGCACCTGTTGGTCGGCGTGGCCGACCACGACCTGGGCAAGGCCCGCTACCTCCAGGGCCGCCTGGCGGCTGCGGACACCCTCCTGGCCAGGGCGCTGACCGTCTACACCGCGACGCTGGACAGCACCCACCGGGGGATCGGCACCGTGCGGCTGCTGCAGGCGCGCGTCGCCCTCGAGCTGGGCCGCCCGGAGCAGGCGCTGGCGCACATCGCGGCCGGCCGGCCGATCACGGTGGCCGCACGGGGCGAGGACCACGCGGAGGCGCTGGGCTACGACGCGCTCGAAGGCGTCGCCCTGGCGCGCGCCGCAGCTCGACCTGGGACGGATCCGCAC
>JACZKN010000261.1 GCA_014859985.1 Candidatus Krumholzibacteriia bacterium
GGCCGCGATCAGGGGCAGGGTGATCCGCCCCTCCTCCCAGTCCTGGCCGGTGGGCTTGCCCAGGCGCCGCTCGTCCCCGAGGTAGTCGAAGATGTCGTCGGTGATCTGGAAGACCAGGCCGGTGCGGTTGCCGAAGGCCCCGAAGGCCGATTCGTGGCCGGACAGGCGCCGGTTGAAGGAGGCGCCGATGCGGCAGCTGTTCTCGATGAGCGAAGCCGTCTTCTGGTCGATGATCTGCAGGTAGCGGTCCTCGGCGATGTCCAGGTCCCAGCGGTGCTCCAGCTGCAGCATCTCCGCCTCGCTCATCAGCACCGTGGTGCGGGCCAGCAGCTCGACCGCATGGTCCAGCCCCGCGGCGCAGAGGTTGTGCAGGGCCTTGCTGTAGAGATAGTCACCCATGATCAGCGCCGCGCTGCGCCCGTACTTCATGTTCACCGAGGGCAGGCCGCGCCGGGTCAGGGCGTCGTCGATGAAGTCGTCGTGCACCAGCGTCGCCGTGTGCACCAGCTCGACGCTGGCCGCGGCGGTGATGGCCGCGGGCGGGAACTCGTCCCCGTCCTGGGCCGCCAGCAGCAGCAGCGTGGGCCGGAAGCGCTTGCTCCGCCCCTGGCGGATGTGGTCGCAGATCTCGCGGGTCAGCGGGCTGTCGCCGTCGGTGATGCGGCGGAACTCGGCGTCCACCGCCGCCAGCGCGGGCGCGATCTTCTGCTGCAGGGTGATGAGCCTGATGCGCTCGCGTTCCAGCATCGACATGGGACCCACTCTCGCGGCAAAAGGCAATCCCCGGCGCTCCGGCCCGGCGCTCCGGCCGGTCCCGGTTCCGGGTGGTTCCCCCCAAATAATTCCCAAACAGGGGTCCCTGTCAATCCTGTTTCCTGCGGCGGCGCACCACCAGGAGCGAAACCAGGGCCGATCCGAAGTAGAGCACCAGCACCGGCAGGGCCATCATCACCTGGCTGGCCACGTCCGGCGGGGTCAGGATGGCCGAGACGGCGAAGATCGCCACGACGGCGAAGCGCCACGCGCGCAACAAGATCCGCGGATCGACGATGCCCGCGAGGCTGAGACCCAGGATCAGCAGGGGCAGCTCGAAGACCAGGCCGAAGGCCAGGCAGAGCCGGGCCACGAACCCGAAATAGGGTCCCACGCCGATCAGGGGCTGCACCAGCTCGGTGCCGTACCCCAGCAGGAAGGAGATGACCGAGGGGATCACCACCGTGAACGCGAAGACCACCCCGGTGTAGAACAGGGCGGTGGTCGCGACCAGCAGCGGCGTGACCACCTTGCGCTCGCGCCGGTAGAGCCCCGGCAGCACGAACCCGTAGATCTTGAAGAAGATGAACGGCGCCATGACGAACAGGCCGGCCACCGCGGAGATCTTCAGGCGCACCATGAAGGCCTCGTTGGGCGCCGTGAAGTAGATGCCCTCGTCCCGGATCGGCCGGATCATGAACTCCAGCAGGTCCGCCGACCAGAACCAGCAGAGGATCGTTGCCGCCACCGCGGCGATCCCCGACTGCATGATGACCGAGCGCAGCTCCTCCAGGTGGGCCAGCAGGCCCATGCTGGCGCCGTCGTCGGGCTCCTCCGGCTGGTCGGCGGGGCGGCCGCTCATCGCCGGCCTTCGCGCCCGGCCTGCAGGTCGCGCAGCAGGGCGGCGAACTCGTCCACGCGCTGGAAGCTGTGGTAGACCGAGGCGAAGCGCACGTAGGCCACGTCGTCCACCTCGTGCAGCACGTCCAGCACCAGCGCCCCGATGGTGGCGCTGGGCACCTCGCGGCGGCCGCTGCTGGC
Source organism: Candidatus Krumholzibacteriia bacterium (assembly GCA_014859985.1). GTDB lineage: Bacteria > Krumholzibacteriota > Krumholzibacteriia > LZORAL124-64-63 > LZORAL124-64-63 > JACZKN01. The sequence goes on from JACZKN010000261.1 coordinate 1,795, forward strand.
GAGGTCGTGCTCCACGCGGTCGACGATGATCTCGATCTCCTCCAGGGACACCGGCCGCTTCTCGCAGGCCTTGGTCACCCCCAGGATCACCTTGCTGCGGTCGTAGGGCACCCGCTCGCCGCTGCGCTTGACCACCACGAACGGCCGCGTCTCCACGGCCTCGTAGGTGGTGTAGCGGTCGCCGCAGGACGTGCACTCGCGCCGGCGCCGGACGGCCCGGCCGTCGCGGACGGCCCGGCTGTCGATCACCTTGTCCTCGTCGCTGCCGCAGCGGGGGCACTTCACCGGCGGGGCCTCCTAGACCAGGTCCGGGTACAGGGGAAAGGCCGCGCTCAGCTCGGCGGCCTCGGCGCGCAGGCGGCCGAGGGCGTCCTGGTCGCCGCGGCGCTGCACCGCCCGGTCCATGAGGTCGGCGATGCGCCGCATCTCGGGCACGCCCATGCCGCGGGTGGTCAGGGCCGGCGTGCCCAGGCGGATGCCGCTGGTCACGAACGGGCTCTCCTTGTCGAAGGGCACCGTGTTCTTGTTGGCGGTGATGCCGACCGTCTCCAGCAGCTCCTCCATGTCCTTGCCGGTCAGGCCCTTGTTGCTGACGTTGACCAGCAGCAGGTGGTTGTCGGTGCCGCCGGACACCAGGTGGAAGCCCCGCTCCAGCAGGGCCTCGCCGAGGGCCGCCGCGTTGGCGACCATGGCCCGGGCGTAGGTCCTGAACTCCGGCTGCATGGCCTCGCGGAAGCAGACCGCCTTGGCGGCGATCACGTGCATCAGCGGGCCGCCCTGGATGCCCGGGAAGTTCATCTTCTGCACCGGCGCGAAGAAGTCCTTCTTCGTCAGCACGATGCCGCCGCGGGGGCCGCGCAGGGTCTTGTGGGTGGTCGACGTCACCACGTCGCACCAGGGCACCGGGCTGGGGTGCACGCCGCCGGCGACCAGGCCCGCGATGTGGGCCATGTCGAACAGCAGGATGGCCTCGATCTCGTCGGCGATGGCCCGCAGCTTCGCGTAGTCCCAGAAGCGGGGGTAGGCGCTGGCGCCGCCCACGATCATCCTCGGCCGCTCGGCCAGGGCCTGCTCGCGCAGGCGGTCGTAGTCGATGGTCTCGGTCCCGGGCGACACCTCGTAGTGGACGGCGTTGAACAGCAGGCCCGAGAAGTTGACCGGGTGGCCGTGGGTCAGGTGGCCGCCGTGGCTCAGCGACAGGCCCAGGATCTTGTCGCCGGGCTTGAGGAAGGCCAGGTAGGCGGTCATGTTGGCGGTCGAGCCGCTGTGGGGCTGCACGTTGGCGCGCTCGGCCCCGAACAGCTCGACGGCGCGCTGCTTGGCCAGGGTCTCGGCCTCGTCCACGTGGACGCAGCCGCCGTAGTAGCGCTTGCCCGGGTAGCCCTCGGCGTACTTGTTGGTCAGGACCGAGCCCATGGCCTGCATCACCGCCACGCTGGTGAAGTTCTCGCTGGCGATCATCTCCAGCTGGCTGCGTTGCCGGCCCAGTTCGGCGGCCAGCACCGCGGCGATCTCGGGATCCGTCCTGCGCACTGCGTCGTCCATGCCCCTACTCCCGGTTCATGCCTGGTGATCGGCCTCGTAGCCGGTGATCCTGTCCACGCGCCGCTGGTGCCGGCCGCCCGCGAACGCGGCCTCGAGCCAGGCCGTGACCACCGGCAGGGCCTCGTCGACGGCCAGGCCGTCGCCGCTGAGGCACAGCACGTTGCTGTCGTTGTGCTCCCTGGTGGTGCGGGCCTGCCCGGCGGTGAAGCAGAGGGCGGCGCGCACGCCGCGCACCTTGTTGGCGGCGATGCAGACGCCGTTGCCCGAGCCGCAGATCAGCACGCCCAGGTCCGCCTCGCCCCGGGCCACCAGTTCCCCCACGGCGAAGGCCGCGTCCGGGTAGTCGCAGGGTCCGGGACCGGCACAGCCGCAGTCCCGGACGGTCGCGCCCCGCCGCCGCAGGAGGTCCGCGACGGCATCCTTGTGGGCGAAGCCCCGGTGGTCCGAGCCGACGGCGACGATCATGGCAGGTTCCCTTCTGGACGGCCCCCGCCCAACATTAGGTTTCGCCCCCGGAAGGGTCAAGCACCGGCGGCGCCGCCAGCGGCCCCTCCCTGAGCACCCGCGGCGGCCAGACCGTCAGGTCCACCAGGGCGCTGGCCGCCCCGGCACCGCCGGCCTCGTCCGCCGGGTCGAAGACCCCGTCCACGTCGTCGCCCAGGCGGGCCACGGCCTCGGCCAGGGTCACGGCCGGCTCCTCGCCGCTGCGGTTGGCGCTGGTGGAGACCAGGGGACAGGGCACCAGCG
>JACZKN010000262.1 GCA_014859985.1 Candidatus Krumholzibacteriia bacterium
TGTCAATTCTCGCCTGAAGGTCGCCACCCGTTTTCGCGCGATAGGTAGCCATTTTCGCCTGCGCTTTCGCCTCTGCTCCTGCCCCATGGTTTGAGGTTCGCTACTCGATGGCCTGGAGCACAGCCGCCGGGCGCTGGTGGGCGCGGTAGCTGGCTCCGGTGATGGTTATCAGGTGTGCCCTGTGGGCCAGCCGGTCCAGGGCGGCCGAGGCCAGCAGGGGGTTGTCCACGAACGCCGCTGGCCACTCGCCGTAGTCCCGGTTGCTGGTCACCAGCAGGGAGCCCCGTTCGTAGCGCTCGTTGATCACCTCGTAGAGATCCTCCGGCTGGTGTCCCCGCAGCGAGGTCAGGCCGTAGTCGTCGAGGATCAAGAGGTCCGGGCGCAGGAACGTGGCGAGGCGGCGATCGCGGGTGCCGTCGGCGCGGCCGCCGTGCAGGTGGCCGAGCATCTTGACGACGCTGGTGAACAGGACCTGGCAGCCGCGGCGGCAGGCCTCGTGGCCCAGGGCCTGGGCCAGGTGGCTCTTGCCGACGCCGCTGGGTCCGACGATCAGGACGACCTCCTTGCGCTCGATCCACTGGCAGGTGGCCAGATCCTGGATCTGGCGGCGGTTGAGGTTGGGGTTGAAGGACCAGTCGAACCCCTCGAGGGTCTTCTCGCCGGTGAACGCCGCCCGACGCAACCGCATGACCAGTTGCTTGTGGGCGCGGCGTTCGATCTCGTCCTCGAGCAGTCGTTCGAGGAACTCGACGTAGGCGAGCTTCTCGTCCAACGCCTGGCGGTTGCGGACCTCGAGGGTCTCCAGGACGCCGGACAGGCGCAGACTCTTGAGCTTGGGGATCAGCTGGGACTTGTTATCCATGGCCGGGACCTCCGTTGGTCGGGAAGATCTCGGACCCTGGGCGCGCGAACGTGAACGTCAGCTGGGGCACGGGCTGGGGCAGGCCTGGCAACGGATCGTTCTCCAGGCCGTGGTCGAGGATGCGGCGCAGCGTGCGTGGCGAAGTCTCGCCGAAGTACAGGGCCCGGGTGCAGGCCCGCTCCAGCCGCTGGTCGCCGAACTTGTCGGCCAGCCGGAGCGTGGCCTGGACGGCGCGCAGGCGGTCCAGCGGTCGCTCGCTGAACAGTTGGCCGACCAGGGCGGCGCAAGCCGGGCCGATGCGGCCGGCCCGGTCGCGGCAGTACCGCGGGGTGGCCATCAGGTAGGCGGCCTTGTCCGGCGGGTAGTGGTCCAGGCAGGTGCGGCGGGTGCCGGGTGTGCCCCAGTCATGGGTGGCCAGCCGTTGGTGGTCGTGGAAGATCTGGACACAGGCGCCGTTGCTGCGGACCCACAGGGTCTTGCCGATCAGGCGGTGGGGTGCCGAGTAGTAGGCGCCGTCGACCACGACGTGGCAGTCCGGGTGCAGCTTGCACTGGCGCCAGACGCCCAGGTCGTAGGCCACGGTCGGCAGCGGCAACAGGGCGGCCTGCTCGACCTGCCGGAACACATCCAGGGGCCGCTGGCGGGTGGTGCCGTGGGTGCGCAGGCCGGCCGTCTCCATGACCCAGCGCAGGAGGGCCTCGTTGGCGGCGGTGATGGTCTCCTCGGGCCGGCCGGCCAGGAAGTTGCGGGCCACGTAGTGGCAGCCGGACTCGACCTTGCCCTTGTGCTGGGGGGTGCGGGGCCGGCAGGGGGAGATCAGGAACCCGTAATGCTCGGCGAACTCGCGGTAGCTGCGCTGGACGACCGGGTCGTGCAGGACGGCCTTGGTGATGGCTGCCTTGAGGTTGTCGATGACGATCTGCCTGGGCACGCCGCCGAAGTGCTCGAACGCCCGGCGGTGGCAGCGCAGCCAGGTCTCGACCTTCTGGTCGAAGACAAGGCAGGCGAACTGGTGGCGGCTGTACGAGAGGGTCATGACGAAGCACCAGGCCTTGCGCAGCTTGCCCGAGGCCGGGTCGATCTTCAGGCCGGCGCCGGTGAAGTCGACCTGGGCCTGCTCCCCTGGCGGGGTCTCCAGGCGCACGCAGGCGGCCGGCAGGGCCGGCTCGAGCCGGCGGACGAAGCGCCACAGGGCGCTGTAACTGCCGGTGTAGCCATGATCCTCAGTCAGACGCTGGTGGATGGCCTTCATCTCGACGCCCTGCTCGCGGAACTTGCAGATCACGTCCTGGAACGGGGCGGCCTTGAAGGGCTGGATGGGCAGCGGACTGGGCGCCGCCAGACTGAGCAGGGTCGCCTCCAGGACCGCCAGCTCCGGCAGCGGGCCGTCGAGCCAGCCTTGCTGGGCGGCGATCTCTCGGTAGCGACCGACCGTCTTGCGGGCCGTTCCGGTGGCGCGCTTGATGGCCCGATCGGTCTGACCGGCCCGCAGGCGGCGCAGTAACTCTCTGACGTCCAACACCATAAGGGTCCTTCCGGCCATGCCGTCCTCCCGGGCAAAGGTGAACCCGGAAGGGTACCGGCAGTGGCGGGCAGGAACAGCGGCAAAATGGCTGCGGCCCCGCCTGAACACGCGCGTCCAGGGTCCCCGGTTGGGGTGGCGGGGTGCCGTCGGGGTGCTCCCGGGCCGGCGACGGGGTGGCACCCTATCGCGCGAAAACGGGTGGCACCCTATCGGGCGAAAACGCCTGGCTCCCTATGACGCGAAACTGTGGCATACTATGGGGCGAAAGCTGACAATCCCGGTAGGATGGAACGTGACGCCCAGCGTCCCGGCCTCCCCGTCCACCTCGACCCGCTCGACCAGCAGCTCGATGATCCGCGCCCGCTCGGCTGGGTATAGGGCGTCCCAGACGGGATCGAACAGCCCCAAGGCCGCGGTCAGGTCCTCCTGGCAGAGGGCCGCGTCGGCCGCAGCAGCGCGCTCCTGGGCGATCTCAGCGAGCCTTGTGGCGAGCCGTGACGCCTCGTCCTCCAGCTGGGCCAGGCGCAGGGAGACGGCCCCAGCGGCCACCTCGCCGCGCCCCAGGGCCTTGACCAGCCCGGCCTCCTCGGCCTTGGCCGCGTCCAGCTTCTTCCTAAGCGACTTCTCCTCAGCGGCCAGCGCGGTGGCCTGCTCCTTGGCCGTGCGCCTGACCTGCCGGAGCGTCTCCGCCTGCAGCTTGGGGTCGGTGCCGATCCCCCGGATCTGGTCGACCACGAGCTGCTCCAGCTTCTGGGCAGGCAGGCTGGGCCGGGGGCAGGTGTGCCAGCCGTTCTTCTGGGCTCCCGAGCAGGTGTAGTACCTGTATACCGTATTCCCCTTGCGCGCAGCCGTTGCCACGTAAGCAGTTCCGCAGGACTGGCAACGGACTCGGCCCCGAAGCAGAGCGCCGTACTTATTCCGCGCCTTGTGCCGCCCGGTGTTGAGGTTCTCGGCCAGCAGGGCCTGGACCTCGTCGAACAGTCGTTTAGGGACGATGCCCTCGTGCTCGCCGGGATAGACCTGTCCCTTGTGGTTGACCATCCCGATGTAGGTGACGTTGCCCAGATGTCTCGCCAGCGTGGACTTCGTGAACGGCCCGCCGGTGTGGGCCTTGCCCTTGCGAGTGACCCACGACTTGGTCGTCCAGCTCCGGCGCTGGAGCTCCGTCGCCACCTTCGACAGCGACTTCTGGGCCGCGTACAGCCGGAACATCTCCCGGACCATCGGGGCTTCGTCCGCGTTGACGACGAGCTTCTTCTCGTCCACGTCGTACCCGAGCACCGGGATGCCGCCGGTCCATTTTCCGCGACGACGGGCGGCCGACATCTTGTCGCGGGTGCGGTCCGCGATCGTCTCCCGCTCGAACTGGGCGAAGCTGAGAAGGATGTTCAGCATCAGCCGGCCGGTCGAGTCCGCCGTGTTGATCGGCTGGGTGACCGAGACGAAGCTCACGCCGTGGGCGTCGAACACCTCGACCAGGCGGGAGAAGTCCAATAGGGAGCGAGACAGGCGGTCGACCTTGTAGACGACCACGCAGTCGACCTGGCCGGCCGCGATGTCGTTTAGGAGCCTGTCCAGGGCCGGTCGCTCGAGGGTGCCGCCGCTGAAGCCGCCGTCGTCGTAGTGCTCCGGCAGGCAGACCCAGCCCTCGGCCTTCTGGCTGGTGACGTACGCCTCGCAGGCCTCTCGCTGGGCGTCGAGGGTGTTGAACTCCTGCTGGAGCCCTTCCTCGGTGCTCTTGCGGGTGTACGCTGCGCAGCGGACGGTCCTAGTCTTGACGGGCGCGATCATCGGGCTTGTCCTCGGGCTTCGTCAGTTTGGCCTCGACCAGAAGGGCGAGTAGGTCGTTGAGGCGAGCGATCTGCCGGACCAACTCCGGGACCGTCACCTCGTAGAACTGCCTGCCCATGCGGGTCTGGTAGAACTGCACGTCGTTGCTCATCGCTTTCCTCCTATGGGAGCGAGGCCGAAGAACCGCCAGCCGTTCCAGGAGCAGTTCGTCACGGCTTTGGCCACGGCCGAGAGTGAGCGATACGTTTTCCCGGCGTAGTCAAACTGCCCGTCCTCGCGCACGGTGACGGCGATTTCCGTGCCGTCCCACACGCGGGTGAGCACGGAGCCGGGCTTGAGCGAGCGTCTTTTAGGGGTCAAAGCAGGGTGCTTCGGGCGGTTGTGGCGCGCCCCGGGGAACCACTTCTCCGGCGGCATCTGCTTCAGCATTGCCCGGTAGCGGTCCACCTTGGCTTCCTCCTCAGGTGTCAGCCCCGGCCCGTCGTCCTGAAGCTGCCGGGCCAGCCGCTTGATCAGGTGCTGCCGGTGTCTCTGCCGGGTCTCCTCGCCGAAGACCTCTTTCCAGCGGGAGCGCAGCTGCTCGACGGTCATCGTCTGCAGAGCGGCGACCTGGGCGGCGATGCTGGCCATCACTCGGCCTCGGCCGGCTTGTCGAGCTTGAAGAAGACGGGCCCCGACACCATGTACCCGGTGATCCGGCGGGCGACGGCGCTGATGGACTTGAAGGTCTGGTCCTCGTACTCGAAACCCGCCTCGGTGACCTTCACCTCGACCGTCTTGCCCTTGAACTCCCTCGTCAGGACCGTCCCCACGGCGGGCAGCCGGGGGTCGCGGTCAGCCGTCTTGCCCGTCGCCTTCGCGCGGGAGCGCTTAGGAGCGGTCTTCCGGGTCGTCTTCTTCGCGCCGCGGGTCTTCTTGGTCGTCGGCTTCTTGGTAGTCTTCGTCGCCATATCAGCATCCTCCCAGGTTCGCGCGGCTCCGGGCCGCACAGGTCTCGCACGCTGCCGTCACGCCCATCGCCGCCAGGTCCTCGAGGTCGGCGGCGCTCAGCTTCTCCCAAGTCCCCAGCGGCGTCTGGATGAGGCGGGAGCCGGGGGACCGCCGCAGTTCGGCCGCCGCGTAGGCGCCGGCGTGGGCCGGGCAGGCGATCTCGCCGCCGTCGTGGATGAAGAGGGTCGGGATCGTAATCGTTGCCACGTCTAACTCCTTTCTGCGGAACGGGCTGCTCCCGCGGCCGCAGTCAATTCATGCTTCCGGTTGGCTCCGATAGCAAGGCAATTAGATGCGGGACAAGGAGTTAGATTAGACCGATGGTCTGGCCCGTTGGCGTATTGGCTGGTACTGGCGCGCCGGCGGAGATAGCCAGCAGCCAGTATCCGGCTGATTTCTATTAGAGTTACGCCACTACTGGGGGAGGGACATTTATACATCGGCCGTTCGCCATTTCTTCGCTTCCGGTTCAAATGAATCCCGGGTACTATCTACCGGAGCCTTAAACGAAGTGTTAGGCCGAGCTATCGGTCGAGCAGTCAAGGAGCGTGGAAATGGCGGACGATGAAGGGACCCGTAATTCGGACTGCCGGCCGGCGGCAGAATCAACCGCGGCAAGAGTTGAATCTGGAAACCTGTGGCCAGAGCAACGTGCGGGCACTCAAGAGCAGACCGGCGCGCAGCCAGCCCAGTCGGAAGTAGGCCTCACCGAAGTTCGCGAAGGATGGGCGCCTGCCGTGTCGGCCGATACGATTTCAAGCATCACAATCGACACGGGAGACGATGGCCCAATTGTCGATGTCGCGCCGCCTGATCTCTCTTTGCCTTTGACCGACTACGCAGACGAGGACTCGGAATAGTCGGCCGCGTTGCGACTCGTAAGGAGCTGATGGTATGGCTGGTGGCATTGAACCACGCGGGTTGCTGGCAGTCCCGATTGTAGAAGAAAGCGGGATGGCGCTCCTCCAGTGGTTGAAGGATCACAAGCCGCAGTTAGCCGACGCATCCGGCGATACGATCATGTGGCGGCCTATTGGTCCACCGGGATGGACTGACAGCAGATACCAGCGCATGCGCACCGCTAGATTAAAAGAGCGCGACGAGGCGGATGCGGAACGGTATCGACTCGAATGCGCCGCGATCGGCGGGAACGAATTGCATGATAGGGAAGAGTTCGAACGAATCGCAGCGCAATATGGCCTTGAGTGCTACCGGCGGCCGCTAGTCTTCTTCATTACCACGCCGGATACTGGCGCCCGGGCTGTTCTCGAGATCGACGTGAAGATGCTCGATACCCTCGAGCGCAGGCGCAAACTGGGGGAAATACTATGCGCACGAATCACAGAGGTCGCGATCTCGAAGTTATCGGAGGGTGGCGTCTATACTTCTAGGAGTCTCGCCGATCTCCAAGCCTACCTTGACCGCGTGCGCGAGGAAGTAGATCAGTACCTCGCCGCCAGTATCGAGGAGGCTACTCGGCCCCCGGCCCCGTTGCTGACGCTCAAGTCGTTACCCGGAAAGGCATGCGGGGATAAGTTTGTAGCTCGTCTTGTCGGGACTGGACCCCTCAGCGCGGTTGACAAGAAGATCGGCGTGCGCCAGGCCTTTTTCCTGTTTCTGCTGTTTGATTCTGAGGAGGAGCGGCGAATCGATGGCGTTGATCGATCCGTCGTGAGTGAAAGTCGGGCAGTCGAGGAACTTCGAATATGGGCAGCGAGCGGGTTTATCAAACTGGAAGGTGCTGACCGCGAGAATCCTGCACATCGAGTGATGAAGATGTGGGGGGAGTTCACCCGTCAGCTCGAGAAATCTCCGCCATTGCGGGGTATGTTCGAACGCATGGCGCGGTCCGAAATGTTCCCCGATCCCCTCTACACGATCAAGATAGGCAACATCCAATCGCAGATCCTTATCCCCAACATGCATGCGTTGCTCGCGTCGCGGCTGACGGCCTCGGAATAGCCAGTCCGGCCCACTGCCCACATGGCAAGTAACGGCGCCATCGCCAATGTGTGAATATCGACCAACGACAATGCCGCCAACCTGTAGTACCGCAATCTCTTACACCGCGTAGAGTTTCTCATTCACACGTCTCAATGAATACCCCGGGCCGCGTAGCGTTACGCCAAGAAGGGTCTCGCGTAGGGCTGCTGAGGAATCAGAATCCGTCCGTCACGGGCGGTAGCCCCCGAGAGGATCCTACGCGGGACCCACCTCTTGGGGGCATTTCATTGGAGGCCCGGCATGACCAACCGACCAGTCCGATTCAGTCAACTCTCTCCCGCCTGGCGCACCCTCGTACGGCAAATGCAGCGCCTCAACTACGGCACAATGTCGAACATCCAGAACGTCGATGGCGAGCCGGTCCTCGATGCAGGCTTCCAGATCGTCGCGAGCTACCGGTTCCGCGCAGAAAACAACGTCCGGCCCGAGCGGTCTCTCTCTGACTTCCTGCTGCCCAAGGAAATCCTCTGGCTCATTGAGATCTTCGAGACGGAGAGGTCGTGCCGTGTGGCCCGGCTGGAAGTCAGAGGAGGACTGCCCACTGAAGTCGACGTGGAGGCAGCCGCCTAACAACACAACGCAATAATTCTACACCGGACAACTGACTGGAAGCGAAGCGGAGGCTGTTGTGGGTGTCGCCAGGCCGGCGGCCTCACTTCACCTCCGCTTCTCCTTCGCTCCGCTCCTCTTGACCCCCGCCTCGACGACATCCAAGCGCCCTCCGCCTCGCGAACGAGGAGGCAGAGATGGATCTCACGCGCGCTTGCAAGGCGGAAGGCTCGTACATCGATAAGTCGATCGCGATCACAGCGGTGAACCTGGTCAGGAACCTGAGGCTCCCACCGGATGACATCGAGGATATCAAGCAGGACCTGTGGATGGATCTGCTGCTACGGCTACCCGCTTACGACCCGGAGAGGTCAAGCCTTCGAACCTTCATTACGCGGCTCGTCCGGAACAAGAGGGAGAACCTGCGGGAGTCTTATAGGGCGATGAAGCGGGATGTCTGGAAGGCGGGGCCGTCCCTCGACGAGGAGATCGAGTTGGAGGACGGGGTGGCCGGTAGGCGTGGCGACCTATTGAACTCGGACGACTACGACCAGAACGTGCGCGGAAGGAACCTGACCGCCCTGGCCAGGCTGGAGCTTTCCATCGATATACGCGCCGTCCTGCGCGGCCTGGACGAAGAGCAACTCATTATATGCCAACTGATTGAAGATGCGCCCTCCTTGGTAGCTGTCGCCAGGGCACTGGGGATGTCCCGCCCGACGCTGTACCAGCGATTGGCGGTGCTCAGGGGCCGATTCCGAGAACTGAAAAACTGACCGGCAGCGCCTTACACATCACCCGCGACTCCGGTAGATAAGTCATGGGAGCGGCAATCCGGGGTACCCAGCAGTCGTCGCTCCCAAGCAAAGGAGCCCAACCATGTCCGAAGAGCATTTCCTGTTCGAGTTCAGCCGGGCCGCCGACATGGCCAAGGTGGAGAACGCCCTCCTGATGGCTGTCGTCGCGGCGGAGGGGATTCACGGTCGGTCCCGGGTCAGCCTGGAGGCCCGGTTCAACACGAGCCTGGCGGTGCGGACCTGCCTCGTCAATGCCGACAACCAGGTGGGCATCGACATCGCCAAGGTGTTTACCGAGTTCCTGAACCTCGAGGTGGGGGAGGGCGCCTACAAGGTGACGCGTCGTGACGGCCGCACCGAGCGGACGGACAAGGGGGATCGCCATGCTGGCTAACTCCTCTCCGTTCATCCCGGCCGCCCCGACCAACCGCCGCCAGAAGCTCTTCCTCTGGGGTGATAGCGGCGACGGCAAGACCACGCTCGCACTCCAGCATCCCAAGCCCGCAGTTCTGGATCTCGAGGGCGGGACGGAGCACTACGGCGACCGGTTCGCGTTCGATGTCCTGAAGGCCACGACTGCCGACGAGGTGTCCGCGGCCGTCGACTGGCTCCTGACACACCCTCACGACTACTGCACCCTCGTGATCGACCCGATCACCGTCTACTGGGACGCCCTGCAGTCCAAGTGGTCGGACATCTTCATGCGCCGCAACAAGTCTAGTAAGGGCCATCACCTGGAGTACTACTCCCTGCAAGCCAAGGACTGGATGTCCATCAAGGCCGAGTTCAAGGAGCTCGTTCGCAAGCTGATCCAGCTGGACATGAACGTCGTGGTCACCGCCCGCCAGAAGGCCCTCTACGCGGACAACGGCTTCATGCGGTCGATCGGCGAAACGTTCGACGGCGAGAAGTCGCTGCCCTACCTCTTCGACTCCATCCTCCGGCTCTACCGCGACGATCACGGCCGCTACATGGCCGAGAACCTGAAGGACCGCTCCGGCAAGCTGCCGAAGGGCCAGTTCGAGGTCTCATATGAGGTCATCGAGCGGGCCCTCGGCGAGGAGTCGCTCGCCCGGCCGGCCGTACCGCTGCGGCTGGTCACCGCCGATCAGCTCGGCGAACTCAACCGCCTCATCCACGCCGCCGGCGTCACTCCCGCCGTGCTCGCCGACCGCCTCGCCGCCTACGGCGCGGCCCGCCTCGAAGACCTCACCGCCGAGAACGCCGATCTGATCATCGGCAAGTTGCAGACGGCTGTCGGGGCCCACACCCCGCCGGCCACCACCCCTGTCACGGAGGACGATCATGCCTAGAGTAGACTTCACCAACATCAACGACATCAACGACTTCTCCCCGATCCCGGACGGCGAGTACCTCGCCCGCGTCGTCGACGTCGAGACGGACTCCACGCGCTCGGGCGACGAGATGTGGAAGCTCCGCCTGCAGGTCGAGGGCGGGGAACACGCCGGCCGGCTGCTCTTCGACAACATGATCTTCAGCCCCAAGGCGATGCCCCGGGTGAAGCTCATGTGCGCGAGCTTCGGCCTGGACGTGTCGGGCGTCCTCGACCTCGCCCCGACGATGCTGCTGCAGAAGCAGGCGCTGGTGTCGGTCTACCAGGAGTCGTACGAGGACGACCGTGGCCAGCAGAAGGTCACCAACCGGGTGGCCTACGACGGCTACTCGGCTGTCCCCGGACACGACGCTCCGCCCCCTTTCTAGGGTAGGACCCGAACGGACGGAGCAGTCGTGGACGGGATCGTCATCGCCATCGACACGCGCGAGCAGCGGCCCTACGCGTTCCCGGGGGCAGAGGTCAAGACTCTGCCCACCGGGGACTACTCTCTGATAGGGCTTGAGGACCGGGTCGCTATCGAGCGGAAGTCGAAAACCGACGCCTACGGGAGCCTGGGCCAGGGGCGGGCCCGGTTCAGGCGGGAGTGTGAGCGGCTGGCGCAGCTCGATTACGCCGCAGTCGTCATCGAGGACACGCTACCGGGGTTCCTGCAGCGGCCGGCGCACTCGAAGATGAGCCCGGCTTCCGCCGTCGGGACGCTGCTGGCCTGGTCGGTGCGGTACCGGGTCCCGGTGTTCTTCGCCGGCGACCGGGCCCATGCGCAAGCCCTGACGGCCAAGCTTCTACACATGTACGCCAAATACCACGGGGAGGTGCGCGTTGAGCAGCACGCCTAATCCGTGGGCGGAGTACAAGCAGGCCATCCTCGATTCCCGGGATGATTTCAGTTGGATCTACCAAGACCTCCAGGGAATCAAGCCGACTACCAATGGGTGGGTGGTGGCGAGATGTCCCTTCCACGAGGACAACCGACCGTCGTTTGCGTTCCATCCCCCGTCGGGCAGATGGAAGTGCCAGGCCGGCTGTGGCGAGGGGTCGGTGTTTGACTTCCTCACGCGCCGGAGCGGCAGGTCATTTAAGGAAGAGATGCTCGCAGTCGGCGACGAGCTCGGGGTTCCGCGGCCGGGCGGTGGGCCGGAGGCCGAGACCGTCTACAGCTACCGCGACCAGAGCGGCAAGCTCCTCTACCAGGTTGTCCGCAAGCCCGGCAAGAAATGGGCGCAACGGCAGCCGGACGGGAGCGGCGGCTGGACCTGGAACCTCAGGGGCGTCGCGCCCGTGCCGTACCACCTGCCCGAGCTGATGGAGCGGCCGGACGATCCCGTCTACGTCGTCGAGGGCGAGAAGGACGCCGACCGCCTCGCCGGCCTGGGGCTCTTGGCCACGACCAACTCCGGGGGCGCGGGAAAGTGGCGGGCATCCTATAGCGAGAGCTTGGTCGATCGGGACGTGGTCATTTTGCCGGACAACGATGCACCGGGGCGTGCCCACGCCCAGAAGGTCGTCGAGTCGCTTAGGGGGAAAGCCGCTTCCATCCGGATTGTCAGCCTGCCCGACCTGCCGCCCAAGGGTGACGTCAGCGACTGGTTGGACCAAGGCGGCACCCGGGAGGGGCTCGAGGCTCTGATGGCCGCGACCGAGCCCGTGGACGCCGCGGGGGACCTGCTGCCGGGCAGCGGCCTCCCGTCCATCGAGACTCACGACCGGCCGCTACGAGACATCTTCGGCGATGCTTGGGCGGCTGTCCTGGCGGCCAACGATCCGCCCCGCGTGTTCCGCACGGCTGGCGGCCTGGCGCGCCTGCAGGACCTAGGACAAGGACCTCAGATCGAGCTCATGGAGGAGCGGGCAACGACGAGCTTGCTCGCCCGCGTGGCGGATTGGACCAAGACTACTACGAACAACTGCATCCACACGAAGCCGCCCAGAGAGGCGGCCGGCGACCTCTTGGTCAACCCGCACCCAACACTGCCTGGCCTCGAAGCTGTGATCACCACGCCCGTGTTCGACCACGACTGGAGGTTGATCACCCAGCCGGGGTACCACCCGGAGGCCAAGGTGTGGTTCCACGTGGCCGCGGGGATGAGCCCCGTTGCCGTCACCCATCGGCCGACCGACGTCGAGGTCAGGAACGCCCTGTCGCTCCTCCTGGACGACCTCCTGGTCGACTTCCCGTTCGCGGCCGACAGTGACCGCGCGCATGCCCTGGCGGCCCTCCTGTTGCCGTTCGTCCGCCGGATGTTCAGCGGCCCCACGCCCATCCACATGATCGAGGCGCCGACCCCGGGCTCGGGCAAGTCCCTGCTCGCCGAACTCGTCACCATCATCGCCCTGGGCCACGCCGGCGGGGCCACGACCCTGACCTCCAATGAGGAGGAGAACCGCAAGAAGCTGACCGCCCTGCTCAGCTACGGGGCGCCGGTGATCGCCATCGACAACCTCTCCGGAGGCATGTGGTCCGCCCAGGTGGCCGCGGCCATTACCGCCGAGATATGGAAGGACCGCATCCTGGGCAAGACCCAGATGGTCGCGTTCCCCAACCGGGCGCTGTGGCTCATGTCGGCCAACAACCCGAAGTTCTCCATGGAGATCGCCCGACGGTGCGTCCGCATCCGGATCGACCCGGGCGACGAGCGGCCCTGGCAGCGCACGGGGTTCAAGCACGACCCGATCCGGGAGTGGACCCAGCAGAACCGCCAGCAGCTGGTCCACGCCATCCTGACCCTCGTCCAGCACTGGATCATATCCGGCGCACCGCTCTCGAGCCAGACCATGGGCTCGTTCGAGTCCTGGTCCCGGGTGGTCGGCGGGATGATCCGGCACTTCGGCGTGCCTGGGTTCCTGGGCGACATGGACGAGTTCTACGAGGCCGCGGACGCCGAGTCCGGGGAGTGGCGGGCGTTCGTGTCCGCCTGGTGGGACGCGTACCGGGACGCACCCAGGACAGCGTCCGAGCTGCTTCAGCTGGCCAGGGACCGGGACCTGGTGGGGTTCGCCTACGCCGCCAAGAATGACCGCGCCGAGCGCGTCCGGTTCGGGAAGTCGCTAGGCAGCATCCGCGACCGGCGGTTCGGGGCCTACCGGGTCATCGCGGCCAAGGACTCTCATAGCAAGAGTCAGGTGTTCAGATTGATCGCCGTTGAGCGGGAAGCGTAGGGGCAAGAAATGCATCGATGCGTGAAAAAGTGCGGTATGTTGCGGAGAACTTGCGGTATGTTTTTTGACAACATACCGCAGGTTAACTGCCTGCGTCTTATAGGATTGCGGAGTTTGCGGTATGTTGCGGTATGTTTTCTCTACCTACGCACGCGCGCGCACGCGCACACGCACGCACGCACGCGCGCATGTGAGGGTGACCCCCGCAATAATATACCGCAACATACCGCAAGCGGGCCTAACACCCTAAAAGACATAGGGTTGGGTTGCGGTATGTTGCCTCCCCGACATACCGCAAACATACCGCAGATTGCGGTATGTCAGTTCGCCGCTGGCGGGCCCGTCTGCGCCCGCGCCGTGATCTCCGCCGGCGCGATCCCCGGCCGTACCCCGGCTTCCCCCTATCAGAAGGCCCGCGGCTGCTGGGCCCATTGCAGCGACGCCGCTCCGCGTAGTCACGAACTCGGCGGGGCGCTGATCACGGACGATCGCGTCGCTATCACCCGGGTGGGCCTTGGCGGGCTCTCCCACTCGACAAAGGAGTCCCACCATGTTGAAGCGAATCACCCGTCTGCTGTTCGCCCCGAAGGCGATCGACGTGTTCTGGGCGCCGTTCTGGTCGACGGCCGCCATGGCGCTGGGCATGTCGCTGATCTGGGCGCCCGCCATCGTGCTCCTCGTTCGTTGACGCCCTATCGGATGGGCACGGCCGCAGGGGGCTGGGGGGCGACGATCTCAGGCCATGGGCGCGCCCCGATGGCTCGGGTGACGCGCCTCCAGCCCCGGCGGCTGGGCGAAGCACAGGACAGGAAGCTGCCCCAGGGGCGGGCGAAGACCGAGACGACGTTCGATGCGCGGCAGCAGTCCGCAGGAGGCAACTAGCATGATGAAGGAACTGACCATCCAGGTGATGACCCTAAAAGACCTCGAGCCGGCGGCGTACAACCCGCGGACGATCTCGGCGACGGCCCTGGCCGGCCTGCGCTACAGCGTCGAGCGGTTCGGCCTGGTTGAGCCGATCGTCTGGAACAAGCGCACCGGCAATATCGTCGGCGGCCATCAGCGACTGAAGGTGCTTCAGGGGATGGGCGAGACGGAGACCCAGGTGGTCGTCGTCGACCTGGACGAGACGGAGGAGAAGGCCCTCAACGTCGCCCTGAACAACCCGGCCATCGCCGGCGAGTTCACTGCCGACCTGCACAAGCTCCTGGCCGAGATCAGCGCGGTGATGCCCGAGCTGGCTGACCTCCTGCGGTTCGACGACCTGGCCGAACAGACCCGTGCGCTGCTGGCCGATCTCAAGCCCAACGAGGGCGCGACCGACCCGGACGAAGTCCCCGAGGCTCCCGAGACCCCGATCACCCAACCGGGGGACCTCTGGGTCCTGGGCCGCCACCGGCTCATCTGCGGCGATAGCGGCGAGCCCGCTGTCCTCGAGCGGCTGATGGACGGCCAGAAGGCGCAGCTGTACGCGACCGACCCGCCCTACGGCGTCGGATATGACGGTACGTCGCACCCACAGAATTCCCGGGATCGTGACCGCGGCCGGCCCGTGGGAAGCCAGAACCGGGACTGGAGCGGCGACTACCACGACCACGACGCCTGGGACCACTTCGCCGACAGGGAGCAGTTCGAGGGGTTCCTGGAGCGGGTGTTCCTGAGCGCCAAGCCCCACACCGACCTGGACGCCGCCTGGTACTGCTGGCATGCCTCGGCAACAGCGCCGAGCTTCCTGCGGGCCTGGGAGATTACCGGCATCCGCTACCACCAGACCATCACCTGGGTCAAGCCCACCCACGTCCTCGGCTTCGCCATGTGGAACTACAGGACGGAACCCTGCCTGATGGGCTGGCAGCAGGGCCACAAGCCGGCCGCGCTGCCTGTGCCCGACGAGCACTCCAACTGCTGGGAGGTCGACTGGGAGGGCAAGGCCCGCTGCACGGACGGGCAGCACCCAACCCAGAAACCCGTCCGCCTATTCGAGTTGCCCATGCTCAAGCACACCCGCCCTGGCGCCATCTGCCTGGAGACGTTCGCGGGCTCGGGCAGCCAGGTGATCGCCGCCGAGCGCCTCGACCGCCGCTGCTTCGCCGTCGAGCGCATGCCCCAGTTCTGCGACGTGATCGTCAAACGGTGGGAGCTCTACACCGGCCAGACGGCCATCCGGGTTCCGGCCGAGGGGAGCGAGTAATGGCCTACGGACGCGACATCATGCTCCAGGCGAAGGCGCTCTGGATCTGCGGCGCTGGGACGGATGCCCAGATCGCGGATCGGCTCGGTATCAAACGGGCCGAGACCATCGGGGAGTGGCGCCGCAACGAGGGCTGGGACATCGAGCGCCAGCATGTCCAGAGGATCACCGACGAGCGGGTTGCCCAGGCCGTGGCCGAGACTATTACCGAGATGAACGCCCGGCACCTGAAGGAGTACCAGCTGCTGCAGACGAAGGGCGTGCAGGGGCTGAAGGAGTTGACGCCGAAGACCGCGGGCGAGGCCATGTCCCTGGTCGACGTGGGCATCCGCGGCGAGCGGCTGGTCCGGGGCGAGCCGACCGAGGTCCGGGAGGTGCGGGCCCTGATGCAGGCGAACGTCCAGGTGCTGGAGATCGTGGTCGCGGACGTGATCAAGGCCCTAATCGACGCGGGCCGGATGGACAAGCGGCTGGCGAAGGCGTTCGCCGACGAGTTCGCCCAGAAGGTCAATGCGGCGCCGTTCCGGTTCACGGTGGAGGGCTGAGGCATGAACCGTGGAAGCTTAAGCGATTGCGCCATTTACGGGGTCGGCGCAAGTTGCATAAATGAACACCATTTGCCTAATCGACCGGCCGCCGGACGTGTCCAATTGGACACGAAAAAGTCGCGGTTTTACGTCGCATACATAGACATATGTGACAACGAGTTACGGCGTTTTGACCGGGGAATTTGCGTGTTGGACGGCGGCCGCCAGGCGGGCCGGGTCGACTTGGGCGTACATCTGCGTGGTGGTGATGAACTCGTGGCGGAGCGCCTGCTGGACGAGCCTCAGGTCGCCCGTCGCGTTGTAGAGCCGCGTGGCAAACGTGTGCCTAAGCGTATGGGGCGTCATGCGTTTACAGATTCCCGCCTCCTGACAACGCAGGGCGACGATGCGCTGGACCTGGCGGGTGGAGAGGCGGCGGTCTGTCCCAGTGCGGAACAGCGCGTGTCCCGGTGGGACACTGGCGGCGAGGGGCCGGAGCAAGGCGAGCAGCTGGTCACCTGCTGCCGCGGTCTCGGGTTCGCCGCCCTTGGGGCATCTGAGCGTGACCCTGCCCGTGTCCCAGTCGATGTCCCGGCAGTCGAGGTTGGTCGTCTCCCCGAGGCGACAGCCGGTCGAGAGCATGAAGGCAAGCAGGGCGCGGTCGCGGTGGGCCTGGATGCCTGCGAAATCATACCCGAGCAGCCGGTCGATCTCCGTCGTGCTGAGCACGTCGGGGGGAGCCGCCCGGTGTCGGCGGCATTTCAAGATCGCGGTCGGGTTCCTGTCCACGAGCCACCGTGCGGCCCCCCAGGCGAACAGGGCCTTCACGCTGACCCGGTAGCGGTTGATGGTGGCCTTGGACCTTTGCGTCCCGCACAGGGCATTCTGGACGCTCTGGGAGGCCATGAAGGCGGTGAGCGTGGCGGGCGTGATCTCAGTAATGTTTGCCGCGCCGACAAACCGTGTGAAAACCGTCAAATCGCGCCGGTAAGCGGCCACGGTATGATGGGAGCGGTGTTCGGCGGTAAGGTCGGCCAGGAACAGCTCTACCGCTTCGTTCACGAGCATTGCGTCCTCCTTCGATCGTGCTGGTGGCTGTTGGTCATGGTTCATACAGGCGTAGGGGCGGGTTCCTAGCAAGGCATATCTGACGTTGGGACAATCGTTTAGGGGCGATGATACGGCGATAGGGGTTGAACATGGCTGCCAGCAACTACAAGACCATCCACGCCGAGGACGGCGGCGACGACCTCCACGTCCTGACCTCGCCCCACTCCCTGATGGACAAGGTCGGCCTGGGCGCCGACCCCACCGACTTCGGCCTGCCCGATCTGCTGGAGGAGGGCCTGGACCGCGACGAGCAGGACGCCCGCCTGCTCAGTTGCATCGGCGACCACCTCTTCATCCTAAAAGACGGCCGCAAGCTCCCGATCGTCGTGATCCCGCCTATGCTCGAGTTCCTGAGCGACCTGTTCTACGAGCGCGTCCAGCAGGCGATCCTGTGGAAACCCCGAGGTGGGGGTGGGTCCCTGGCCGCCGCCATCCTGATCTGGCTGATGATGGTGTACCGGAACAAGTCGTTCATCGACATGGCGGGGTCCGGGGAGCAGGCGAAGCGGGTATACGAGTACACGACGCAGTTCTGGTTCTGTGTGCCCGGGCTGGCCGAGGCCCTCTTGGAGAAGGACCCCCTCCAATCGCTCACCCAGCTGAAGAACGGCGTATCGCTCTCATGCGTCCCCGCCAGTGAGAAGGCCGCCCGCGGCAAGCACACTCCCGGGTTCGTGGCTGACGAGTCCTGCCAGGAGGACGCGCGGATCGGCCGCGTGCTCCAGGCCGCCGTCCAGGGCGTGCTGTCTGAGCCCAACTTCACGATTGTCCTGCTCTCGACGTTCCACGTGCCGTTCGGGTTCTTCCAGGAGGCCTGGGACCTGGCCGAGGAGCGGGGGTTCACGAGGTACAGGTGGAACGTCTACGACTGCATGGCCCGGTGCCAGGTGGGCCTCGATGACGCGTCAGACCAGGACCCCGACGCGCTCTCCTACTGCCGCCAGTCCTGCCCCCTGACCGACGTGGTCCCCGACTACAATGCCGACGGCGAGCAGACCGGCGAGCACTTCGACGGGTGCCACGGCAAGGCCCGGCACACGGCCGGCCATCTCAGCCGCGACAACGTCCTCAAGGCCAAGATGCTCAACCGGGGGACCGACGTTTGGGAAGTCGAACACGAGTGCAAGCGGCCCAAGGCGTCGGGGATGATCTACGACCCGGAGAAGGTCCAGGCGGCAGTTACACCCCTAAGTGACATCGTCCGGCCGTCCGGCACCGTCCGCCGCGCCGTGGGCATCGACTGGGGCCGGTTCGCCGTCGCTGTGCTGGCAGAACGCGCGGGCGACCACGTCGTCATCCCCGAGGCCCGGATCTTCGACTCCCGGACGATCGCCGAGCTGGTCCAGTACCTGGTCGACCTCCGGGCCCGGGTCGGGGACTTCGTCGTCTACGGCGACGCCGAGAGCGCCTACGGCAACCTCGAGTGCCGCAACGCCGGGTTCGAGGTCGTGCCCGTGGCGTTCAGCAAGCACAAGGAAGAGGGGATCGAGAACCTGGCCCGGTACTTCGAGCACGGGAAGATCCGGATCGCCGAGAGTCCCCACCTCGACACCATCGTCCGGCAGCTCCTGAGGTTCCACAGGAGCGAGCAGGGCAAGGTGGTCAAAAAGGACGACCACGGGCCGGACGCCCTGATGTGCGCGATGCTCCACTTCCCGTTCATCGACGAGTTCGACACGGCGATCAGCCAGCTGCTGTCCGGGACTGACCGGGAGAGGTTGAAGGTCACCAACCCGATGCTGGATGCCTGCGTCCGGGAGTACCCGCTCGAGGTCCCGGACGGGGGTAGGAGCAGCATGGGGGTGTCCTTGGGGACGTCCGGGCTCTACGTTGTCGTCTCCCTGGCACCCGTCCGGGGCGCCGCCGACCAGGTCCGCCGGGCCCTCTTCATCGGCCGGGTCCGGGAGTGGGCGGAACTTGACCCCCTATTGGACCGATACCACGTCCGGACCTGCCTGATCGCCCCCCACGCCGAACCCCACCTCGTGCAGGCCTGGGCGCAGGCCCGGCACTCGGCGACCATCTACCTGGTCTCCTACACGAACGACGGGGTGAGCGACGCCCGGTGGGACGACGACGCCAGGCGGGTGACCGTCGACCGGACGTTCGCCCTGAACGCGGCGTTCGAGGAGATCCGGGACCGGCGGTGGTGGGTGCCGGCCGCGGCCCGGGAGATCGAGAGCGGGGAGTTCTACGCCCAGATGAAGGCGACGACGCGGGTCAGGGACATGGTGTCGGCGGAGTTGCGGTACAAGTGGCTGGAGACCGGGCGCCAGGACCACTTCCGGCACGCCCACGCGTTCGACCTCCTGGCGGGGCGGAAGGCGGCGGCGTACGTCGAGGCGGCATGCGCGAGTGGTGACGGGTGCGACGATCTGCTGGCCGACTACTCACTGCTGAGCGAGCGGCGTGCTCCGTGGTGGCGGGGGTCGGGGTCCTTCTGATGGGGGTGCTGTGGCCGGCCGGCCGAGATTTCCGGCGGATCGCTCCTCCCCGACGGCCAGGATTGATCTCCTATAGGAAAGCGGCGTCGGTCCCCGGGACGCCCGACGGCAGGCATCGTCCATCTGAGCCCGCGCCTTGCCGGGCCCGAGGCATTCTGGCTCTGACTGGGCGGGGATCTCGGCCCCTATAAGATGGGCTCGACTGTCTCCGCCGGCGCTGGGCAGGGCGGCCACACACGAGCGTGGTTGGGGCGGGCTGTCGCGCCGGTCGATATCAGAGAGAGACGCGGCGGAGGCAGCGGATCTCCACGGGCTCCACGGACATGCCCTGCGCCACAGTGCAGCTTCACTCAGCTTACGAGGCGGATATCCAGTCGCGGCTATCCAGGTTGTACTAGGCCGTTCGTCGGTCCAAACAGCGACGCAGTACCACCGGATTACCCGACAGACCGGCCGGCCGCTTCGGTCGGAGCCGACGTACTGCAATTCGCAGTGCCGCGGTCGGCGTGCAGGGAACAAGTTTCTGCATTTATTAATGGTGCCGGGTGCTGTATAGTCCTTGATGTGCGCGCGCTGATACTGCGATTTCCAGTGTCCTCCTTGCCGGCATTAGCGCGCACCTTTGAATATATGGCAGTAGAGCACATCACCTGCGGTGTGACAATCCACGGTGGTGAAAATGCAATTCAGGAGGAGCGACTATGGATGAAGGGCCGACGTTCTGGTCAGAATTCGAAGAACCGGCACAGGGTAGCAGAGACGACATATATCTCAAGACGTTTACAAAGTCGCGGGAAGACGATCACGCGAATAGTTCAAGTACCGGGCGGAAGTTGTTCTGTCAGGCCAAGACGTCTACGAGGGTCAGAGAAGAGCAAGATCAGGATAACGCTGACGTATTTGCGCCAAGAAAGCGGGTGGGGGGCGGGCTAAAGACGATTACCGCAGTGCGCGAAGAGGACGACCAAGATTGCAGTGGGTTGTCCACGGCCAGTCTTGCCTGGGGGCGATCGACAGATGCGTGATGCTCTTGCTTTGGTTCTAACCTGCCGGGCTGATGCGACTTCTGACTTCCTCTGCTCCCGCCTTGAGCGCGAACAGATCCGATTCGTCCGACTGGATACGGACGAGGTGGTCGGTCACGTCGGACTTGAACTTTCGGCCGGAGGCCAGTTCCTCTATGTGGGGGAAGAGCGGTACGCATCTGGCGATATTGATACCGTGATTCTCCGACGACCCAAGCCGGTAGCAGTTGGGAACGCTGGAGATGAATTCCAACAGGCGCATGCGTCTGACGAATGGGCGGAGGCATTCGAGGGCTATCTTGCTAGCATTCCTGAGGCGAAGTGGATCAATCACCCAAGCCGGAATTTCGCGGCATCACATAAGGTTCACCAATTGGTCGAAGCACGCCGTTGTGGCCTTGACGTGCCCGCGTGGGTGGTTACAACCAATCCTATGACCGCCAGGAAATGGATTCGGGAATGGCGTGGTCAAGCGATCGTAAAACCCCTTTCCGGCGGCTACATTCAGCGGGCGGAACCTGCTGAGGATTCGTTGATCTATACAAGCCCAATAGACCCAACAAGAGAAGAGCTAATTGACCGAATCGTTGCCTGTCCTGTGCTGTTCCAGCAGCGAGTGCGTAAGCGGGCCGATGTCCGACTGATCTATCTCGATCGAACTGCGGTGGCGGCGGGCCTTCACGCCCTGGATGAAGATGGTGAGCAGCGTCTGGACATTCGACGTGACGAAATGAGAGACGTGGAGTACTCGCCAATGTCCATCCCGTCCGACGTGTATGCGGGCGTTGTATGCTTGATGGATTCGTACGGACTCCGCTTCGGAGCGCTAGATTTTGCGGTGGGTGATAGCGGACGCTGGCACTTCTTAGAAATCAACCCAAACGGGCAATGGGCGTGGCTGGACGAGGAAGGCGTGTGCGACGTGGGGAAACTTTTCGCGGCGGCGGCGAAACCCGGGGCTTAGCGCGTACACGCCACTACGGGCGACGAGATTCGAAGCAACCGTCAGAGGGGTGTGCTGTGTTTCGATTGCTAGAGCGACTCTGCACGGCGGTAGCTCATCTTGTAACGTACGCACTGCTATATGTACTGAATCCAGGGCACTCCCTCGCCGAGGTCAAACAGACGACGATGGCCGATAAGGACGATAATCCGAATGACCCAAGTGCGATCCTCCCATTTTTAGTTCCGCCGGAAGTCGTCTTCGCGTTCGCAGAGGAAGCGCGGCGCGTACTGCAGGCTGAGGTTAAGCGGCATGAGGATGTGGACGGTAAGCACAAAGTGCTGTTGACCGCTGTCGGAGTAGTGATGGCGGTAAATGGGGTGTTGATTGCGAATCTCTCAATGCCGCTGCTTGGGCTATTGCCGATTTGCTTCCTATTGGGGGCGGTGTTCTTGTTATTGCGGCACCTTCGTACGGGCTCATACACTGTTGTAGGCTTAGACGAGGTCGAATGGAGGAACCTCGTTGTATTGCGTCGGCAGATGGCGGTCAAAGAGCTTGGGTGCGCGCTGGACTGGTCTCTACGGATAGATTTTCTTGTCGGCATCCAGAGGGCGGCGTATCGAGCGCTTCTCATAGCGGTATTCGTCGACGTCGTGCTCTTGGGGTTTGCCATTCATGATGGCACACAGTTGGGGGCGGCGCTAACAGGCGAACCCGTAACCAGCTCGGACTTCGAAGCGGTTGACCAGCCAAGCGAATCGTTGGACTTCTCTGACGCACGCGATATCGAGAATCCCGGAAATCAAGCGGATTCGGCCGGAGCGGGAACTGCATTTAGCATTGATCCCCTGGGCGCAATAGGCCCGCGTGTGGGTGCCGATTCGTCTTCGGCCGTTCGCGCTATAAGCGTCCCTCTCGCGAAGAGTGCCAATCCGGATAGCATCTAATACGGCCGAATAGCGAACAAAGTAGGCTCGGATGAACAAGTGAGTTATCCATCAGGCCGATTCAGCGCTCTGTTTGCCTCACCGCTTCCACCCATCGCCTGCGACAGCCGAAGGGCACTTCCACCATCGACAACGGCGAGTTCTACGCCCAGGTCAAGGCCCCCAGCCGGGTCCGGGACCTCACCTCCGGCGACCTCAAGTACCGCTGGACCGAATCCGGAGCGCTTGAATTCTACCGCTACGCCCACGCATTTGACCACCTTTACGCGGCGTTTAGGCGCCGGTTTGGGGTGGTGGGGTACATCTGATAGGGGGATGGAAGCGCGCACCGGCCCGCGCCTATTGAAACGCCGGCCCTCGCTTCTCAACGACGACCGGCGTCCCGGGACCGGGGGATTGGAGGGAGTGGTCCCGGGGTGCGGAGATTGTACCAGGTGGACGAGGGCGCTGGCAATGCCGGAGGGGATTCGGGAGGGATTGCTCCGCGGTAATCACGGCGACGTACCCGCGCAGATGTGTATGACGACCGATCGACTCGGGTTGTCGCGCGCATTCGCGGCCAGCGAGTTCATTACCCGCCGCGCGTCCGATAGGTCATTTAGGGAAAGCATATCGCAAAGATGAAGCCGTGGCGACGGCCGCCGGGAGACGGGCGGAACCGTCCCGCAGCCCCCATTGGCTCCCCCTATAAGACCGCGAAGCGGAGGGAGAAGTGCCGGCCGACGCACCCGGCCGGCTCCTGCAGCCTGACGCCGTCGTCGCAAGCCAACCCCACAAACGAAATTCACCGATCAAATCCTTGACACGGCTCATCTCGCCCGGGTATTCTCATGCCCCACACCTATCCGTTCCCGCCGGTGGATGTGAGACTGAAGGACTGAGCCTGCCCGACGTGGGGTCACGAGCCCCGTCGGCTGAAGATAGAGCAACGCCCCTTGGGGCTACGCTGGTGCCACTTCGCGAAACGGGAACGGCGATTTCGATGAGAACAACGAGCGTAAACGGATTCGGCCGGTCACTGGGATTGGCTCTAACGTAACCACTATCGTCCGCACCTGTACTACCTGACAAGAAGGTCTACCAATTCGCTGTTCCTGTCGATGAACTGGAGCATAACAATGTGGGCTAAATCCGGCAGAATAGTTCGCTCTTCGGTACGGGTGAACGACTGGAAATGACTTGGAACGTCGGAATATCCGACGCAATGGAACAGAACTGAAAGGGAGATGTGATGACCGCACGAAGTGCGAAGCTCATGCGCTTAACGGCAATAGCGGTCGTGAGTGCGCTTCTGTTCATTTGCCCCAAACAACTGCAGGCCCAGGTACCAGATGCGGAGTTTCCATACCACGATTACGGTATTCGCGTATACACGCACGATTGGTCTGATATTTCGGCGCAGGCCGCTCTCGGCGATGCTTTCATTGACTTAGCGAATCGCCGCATCAGTATAATCTGCGAGGACCTGCGTACCAGCGCCGCAGATATTCTAAGTCTCACGAGCGCCGATATCAAGTTGCTTACAAACAACAACATGACAGGCTGCAAATATCCGTGGCACGGCGTTAGTTGGCAGCATGCCTGCTTACATGAATATTCATTTCTCCACTCGGCAGACCCCGCGTCGGTATCGGTGTTTGCAACGGCATCGGGTATTCATGTGCGCTGGCTGCCCGATCGTAGGTATGACTGGCAGGAGACCTACGAACCACAGTATCCTACACCGCTGACGCACTTCCGCATCTACAGGGCCGAAGGTGCGAATGTACCAGGAGTATTCCAACTCGTCTACGAATCACAGACGAGCAATCGCTTCATTGACACGGCGGTTGTGCCAGGGTCCCGCTACTGGTATCTGGTTCGCACGGTACACGGTTCTTCTGAGCTTGAGTATTCCGGCTCAGAGTCTACTGTGGAGACAATCCACAACGCGATATACAACCCGGCGCAATTGCCTGCAGCGGGTTACTGGGTTGCCCGATTGGAAGAGGTTTCGAACATCAGCGGTACCGACAGCCTCTACGTTACGCTTGGCATCCTGCTAAACGAAGGTAGCGTTCCGACAGTCGCCGCCAATATAAAAGTTCCGGGTGGCGCTCTAGGTGACGCCTCATTTTCTTATGCCTGGCAGTTGGACTATCCTGTAGAAGATCCAGCTAATCCCGGGACATATTATGCGCGGGGGGTGGGTGTGTTCACCCCAACGCCGGGAGCGAACAATGCGTATGCTGTGAGGTTCCTCGTGGATCACGGATCAGGTGCGACTGTGCTTTGGCCGGGACAGTACAACTCGACCGCGCCAAATAACCGACTAGCATCAAGCCTTTGGAAGAACTTTAGGATGAACCCGTGGCATCCCGAAGCCTTTGCGGCGTGGGCGGCTGAAACAAATCACGTTCTCAACGCTGTACCGGGCGGGGTATACGACGGTATCTTTGGGGACAGTGCTGACTTGGGCGTTTGGAACACCAACACCCTTCCGTTCATCGCAACTCCAGGAAATCCGGAAGTCAATTCGTTTTCGCAATCGGCGTACGGAGAGGCCGTTGTAGATTTTGTGCGAGCAGCGCGTGCCAGTCTTAATGGAGGACTCCTCGCGCTAAACGGAGTTCTGGCGGAGTTCTACGAATCGCCAAGTGCTGCCGACATGTTTGCGAGAGAAAACTTCGTTTTCGATGCGTCCTTCGTAAGCACTACCCCGGGGGAAGAGACCGATGGTATGGTATCCGGGTCGTGCTGGGTCAATCAGATGCATGACCTCAACGACGCGCTGCTAGATTCTGGCGAGGGACAGGTAATCGGCCTGACGGAAGCTACGGCCAGCACAGAGCGAGGGAGAATCTTCTCTTTAGCTTCAGTTCTGGCCCTTGGCGAACGAGAACGCGTTTTTGTCGGGCAGCACTTCCAGTTTACGGCCGAGGGGATGGACTACTATTTCCCAGAGTACCAGATCACGGTCGGACCACCCGTGTCGCCATTGGTGCTGCCGCCGCCCGGCGGTGATATTTGGCGCGTTCCTGCCGATTTTGTTCCTGACAAGGCCGCGCCGGACGCCGTGGACTGCGACTTGCAACCTACTCAAGACGAGCCCGGTATGGTCCCCTTGACTCGCGAGTTCGAGTTTGGCGCCGTAGCCATCAACTTCAGAGAGAACCGATACATCCACGAATACGGCCTCCCGGAGTACAGAATAACCTTCGATCCAATTGCGGTGTTTGGCGCGGAGCACGATTACTACCTTGTTAGGACTGATGACAAGATATTGTCCAATGGAGGGCGACTTTGGACAGAGCCCGTTACGGGGCCAATAGAGATTATCAACGCGCATGCGGCGATCTTCGTATTTGAGCCCATTTCTAGCCCGGAAGTCACGGATCACGCGCTGTACGGGGTGTATTCAGATCCGGGTTTGGGCTCCAGGCTGGTAGTGCAGGCGGCGTCATGGAACGGGGAACCGCTATGGGTGGAAGTCGACGCCAGTTCGATTTCGGGTGATGGCAAGATCGTCTTGCAGGATACCGGGTCCGGCTACGATGACTATGCGGGCGACGGGCTCTATTCTTCGGTCCCGCTTACGTTGACTGCCGAGTCTGGGACATATCAATTGCCAATATACGCCCGTGGCGACGATGGGTTAGGCTACTATGGGCTGCTAACAGTAGACGTTGATCCGGTATATCCAATCGTTGCTCACCGCGCGGCGGTTACGCGGGACACCGAGTTTGCATTCTCTGTTGCGGTAACCAGCGCGTCTGGTCAAGGAATAGCGACGGTCACGGCGGATCTCTCGGTCCTTGATAGTTCACTCGGAACGAGCGAAGAGCTTATGGATGACGGAACTGGGGGTGACCTGGTAGCTCGCGACGGTCTGTGGTCACGGGCGTTGACGATCGGCACACCCGATGAAGTTCACGTCCACGTTGTAGCCCGAGATTCACTGGCGAACACGGCCTCCGCGGATGTGGCATTTCACCTTGCCCATACGCCGGGTGTCGGCACGACTGGCAAATACGCGATTGCAGGCAGCCCTAAGTACACTTCGACGGTTGCGGTTGACGCGTCTCATTGGAACGGCGGAGACTTGGCCATCGATGTAGATTGCTCAGCGCTCAATGGGGATGAGGACCTGAGGCTCTTGCCGCCGTCGGAGACAGAGGACGCCTACGCGCGGCGGGTCGTAAACGTCTCCGCTGCAGACGGCACATATCAACTGCCGTTCCGCGCGGTCGGGACCGATGGCGCGATGCTCCTTGGCCGCTTCGAGGTTACCGTGAGCGGGGATTCGACGCAGAACTTCAAGGATTACAGCGACTCAAATATGGTCAGCGTCCTAAAGACTGCGATAACTAGCAAGCCGCTTTCGATTATGCCACTCAACGCCGATGGCGGGGCGGTTATGGATCTGCTCGTCTCGCAGGAGGGAGCGACGGGCAAGTACTTCAATGCAGAAGATAATGATCGATTTGTGCCGAACTTCTTCAATGATACGGTCGATCGCTTCGTGTCGCAGAGCGACCACGTCAGGGCCGGCGCGTCGAGTTGCGCCGCCGCGGATTACGACACCATGGGCCATGAGGGCTTCTTTGCTTGTAGTGAGGACGGATTCCGGCTCTACCGCCTGTCCGAAGTAGCTGGCAACAAGTACGTGGACGATACTGCTGCGAGCATTTCGGACCTGCCCGATACAGCGTTCGCCGCTGCCTGGTATGACTACACCCGCGATGGCTTCGTGGATCTGGCAATCGCGGGGACGGACGGCACCGGAGATGGAATCTATTTCTACCGCAACCGGCAGGGAGTCCTCGAGTTCGTGGAGAAAGAATCACTGGACTTGGGCCAGGGCGTAAGGAACTTCTCCGCGCCGTACCCAATGCTCTGGGCCGACCTCGACTTGGGTGATGGCGGCGAAGTCGAATTGATCGTAGGAGCCGAAGTCGCGGGTGTGCCAACGTTGCGTGCATACGCGAGAGCCGCGACGTTCAATACGCCATTACTGCGCTATGAGATCGGTGATGCAAGTAACGATGTGTTTCCTGATGGCGCTCCTACCTACGTGACGCGAGCTGTCCTCGCGGACGTGGATAGCGATGGCGACCAAGACCTGGTCGTCGCACGAGCAGGAGAGAGTGCTGCCGGTGACAAGCTCATGATCTATAGATACACTGCGGGGCAGCTCCGACCCGTTGCGGGTGTGCCGGGTGCGACCTTCGCCGATAGCCTTGCCAGCGTGCTGGTAGCAGACATGGACCCGGACGGCAAGCCGGACATAATTGCAGTGCCGGCTGGGCAGACGGCGCCCAGGCTCTTGCTGAATAGTTCTTCGACAGACATTGCCTTCGTAGAGGAAAGCACGACACTCGCTGTTGGTGCCGCAACGGGGGGGCTCGCTTACGACTGGCTAGGCGGCAAACCGAATCTCTACTTGGCGAAGGCCCCGGTTGGAGGGGCGGTCGAGAACTTCTTCTATGGTTACGAGCCTGCTCCCGGGGTGTCGCTCGGCAAGACGGTGCGAGTGCGGGTCGGCGAGACAGACGTGATGAACTCCTCAGGGATCGGCACGCGCATTGAAGTGGAGTGGGACGGCAAGCACGCCTATCAGTGGTTTAACGGCGGCGGTGGCCGGGGTGAGCAGCAGCCGAGGGAGCTTGTGTTCAGCCTTGGTCACGTGACCGGCATGGTGATTTATGTTCGTGCATTGTGGCCGGATGGGATCGTCACCGAGCTATACGCACACAAACAAGCAGCAGACCTGTTTCTCGTAGAGCGCAGCAGCCCCGCAGTCATCTATGAGGAAAGCGTCTCGGCCGGGTTCCTGATCGATCCGGGCGGCCACCACTGGTACCGCTTCGAATGGGACGCGGATCGGCAGGCGATTCCGGAAGTCACGTTCTGGTTCGCTGACGCCCAACCGGAGTGTCGGTGCGGGGTAGCCGATAGCGTGCTCACCCTGACCCCGGAGACGCCAGGTGTCGGATTATCGTTCAGTCAAACTGGGGAAGACTCCTTCCACTACGAGATGATCTGGGGTGATCGCTGCTGCCCGGGGATCAGATGCACTTTCCGGTACCGCGTGCGCTGCCGGCTGAACGGCGTCGTCACGGAATCCGAGACAAACGAGTTCATGTCGCCGAGGTACTGCCCAAGCAATTAGGAACTTCGCGGAGGTATACGATGAGCGGACGAACGCTTGGACCAACGATGCTGGCGTCCTTGGGCGTCGCGATTGCCCTCGCGGTGGTTGCTTCGGCCAGTGCAGCCGACAGCGTGCCGGTTTTCCAGTTGGACCCTCTGGAGGCCGGAATGTGCGTCGCGATACAGATCCCCGTAGCGCCAGATCAAGCCGTGAGCGGGCTATCGTGGTACAATAACGATAGCGGCGCGACGTTTCCTGAGGTGTTGGTCGTTGCTGGGTACCACGGGATAGCTCCCAATCTCGCCGAAGCCATCGTTTTGTTGGAGCTGGTGCAGGGAAACGAGTTAAGCTGGTCGCGGGTCGATTTTGGCCAGGACGTGATGAGCCCGACGGGGGTGTTTTACGTGATCTTCCGGCTTCCTGGGTTCGACGGGGAGCAGGGCCTGGGCGCGGGCCCGGGGCTCGGCTATGAAGCCACCGACCTTTCGTCTTCGGTGTTCGTTAAGGCAGACGGCGAGGACTGGTTCCGGATGGTGACGGACAAGCGATTGCTGGTCGACCCGGTCTACGCGGCTGGTGTGGGGGCTAAGAGCGCTAACGGAGGCAAGCGTACGGTTCTGATGCTGGCAGCCCCCGCCGACACGGCAGAAGGCGGAGAGGCACCTTGGGTCGCTAGTGTGCCGGTATCGACGGAACTCCTGGCGCCGTACCCGAACCCTTTCAACCCCCAAGTGACGATCGCGTACACCCTGCGGGAGGCAGCTGACGTGAGGATCTCGGTCTACGACGTGGGTGGGCGGCGAGTCCGTTCATTCGACGTTGGCTTCAAGCCAGCCGGTCAGCACGCCGAGGTGTGGTATGGCCGGGACGACGGCGGCCGTAAGCAAGCCAGTGGTGTGTACTTCGTCCGGTTGAACGCCGGCCAATACGAGCAGACCAGGCGACTCCTGTTGATGAAGTAGGAGTGAAATCGTGCGTATACGAGTCACTCAGTTGCTTGTCAGCGCCATGTTGTTGGCCGACGCTTCGGTCGCCGATGTGCTGCGAGTAGAGCAGGATGGGTCGGGTGATTACCTCCTGATCCAGGATGCCGTCAATGCGGCTGCGGATGGTGACACAATCGTGATTGGTCCAGGTCGTTACGACGACTTGCAACCGCGTGGTGTGAACAATGTGGTAAGCGTGGCCTATTGGGAGGACAGTAGGGATCTGACCTTCATTGGGGAGCATCGCGATAGTGTGATCATCGGGCCGACTACCTATGTGCCATCCGGTACGGGGCCACAGGGGATTCATCAGCACGCACGAACCGATTTACGTGTGGAGTCGATGAGATTTGAGAACTTGAAGTTTGGTGTAGTCGCTGGCGACGGTGTAATTTTTGTTGACGACTCTC
Organism: Candidatus Krumholzibacteriia bacterium; assembly: GCA_014859985.1. Lineage (GTDB taxonomy): Bacteria > Krumholzibacteriota > Krumholzibacteriia > LZORAL124-64-63 > LZORAL124-64-63 > JACZKN01. Next base: position 29,751 of record JACZKN010000262.1, read on the forward strand.
GGTTCATTTTTGGAGGGACTGGGCTTTCACTTCAAGACCCTGCGTCCTGTACAGTACTCAACAGCGCTTTCGATGGAATTGACGAATCCAGTACGGCGGGCATTGCGGTGTGGCGGGCCGCAGAGGCCGAAATCTCGAACTGCACCTTCGACAATGCGCGAATCTACTTCGACAGTTCACCGCGCACAGTCGTGAGCGACTGTACGGTAACTAGCGGGGAGCTCGTTAGTTACTATCGTTCCGGCGGTGAGGTACTGCGGAGCGTCGCCGATTGTATTGGCGGCTCTTACGGTATCGCGATAAGCGAGTGCGACACGATCAGGATTGAGGATTCGACGATAATTGGCGGCCTGAGGAATGTCACCGCGGGCGGCGCCGGAACTGTCCTTATCGCCGAGCGCAACGTTTTCCGAGATCCTACATATAGGACGAACTTTGACATTGGCTACGAAGTCACTATCATCGCCCACGACAACGACATATACGCCGGGGCGGGGATGCCGTATGTCGTTGAAGTTTGTTGTTACCCCGTCGGCACGTCGGCCACCATCGACTTCGGCAACAACTACTGGGGCGAGCACAGCAATACCGCGGCCCTGGACTCCCTGATCTACGACGGCGACGACGATCCGAACATCCACGTGATCGTGAACTACGAGCCGATTCGGACGGAGTCGGTGCCGGTGGAGAAGAAGTCCCTGGGCGGCCTCAAGGCCCTCTTCCTGGGCCGCTGAGGGGCGGGGTGGGGG